>JBBDHW010000022.1:54279-128737 GCA_040880805.1 Acidimicrobiia bacterium
ATTGGCACCACCATCGGCCTTGGTGGGGTCGCCCGAGGCGACCGTGACGAGGTTGCCGCTCGTAAGCGCCTCGCTCACGTCGTGCTGCTCGTACCCGGGCTCGATTCCCTTCGTGTCCGGACGCACCCACATCTGCACGAGGTGCACGTCGGCGGTCGCGCTGGCGTTCATCTCGGAGTGGGAGATACCCGATCCTGCGCTCATTCTTTGCGCGAGCCCCGCGTAGATCACGCCCACGGTGCCGGTGCTGTCGCGGTGCTCGAGCTTGCCGTCGAGGACCCAGGTGACGATCTCCATATCCGCGTGCGAGTGCGTGCTGAAGCCACCGCCACCGCGGATCACGTCGTCGTTGTTCACGAGCAGCAGCCCGTGATGGGTGTTGGCCGGGTCGTAGTGGCTGCCGAAGCTGAAGCTGTGCCGGGAATCGAGCCAGTCGATCTGTGTGTGGAACCGGTCGGCAGCGCGGCGTACGTCCACAGCCATGGGCGCAGCGTAGAGGGCAGTTAGGCTGCGGCAGCGATGCCCCTCGTCGTCGCTCTCTGCACCGGTAACGCCGCGCGGTCGGTCATGGCCGGCGCGCTGCTCGCCGACCACTCCGAGATCGTGGTCGCCACCCGCGGCACGCACGTGGTCGAGGGGCTGCCCATGAGCCTCCGCACGCGGGGCGCACTCGTCGCGCTCGGCGTGAACGACCACTCGCACCGGAGCCGCCAGCTCTCCTCCGACGACCTGCGTGAGGCTGACCTCGTGGTGGCGATGGCGCGCGAGCACGTCCAGTTCGTCCGGCGGGTGCACCCGAAGGCCGCGGCGCGTACGGCGACCCTCAAGCGGCTCGCGCGCGATCTTCCCGCGACCTCGGGCCAGCTTGCCGAACGCGTCGCGTCGTTGAACCTCGACACCGTTGCCCTCGAGCATTGGGAAGACGTCGACGATCCCGCCGGAGGCGACGAAGCCGTGTTTCACGAGTGTGCCAATCAGATCCGCGAGTTGCTCGACCAACTCGCACCCGCGCTCCGGGAGTCGGCATGAGGCGACGTGTGGTGATCTGCACCGCGCTGCTCGCGCTGCTCGGAACGGTCAGCGCGCATGGCGCCGTCGCCGTCGCCGTCGGCTCGCAGCTTGCCGTTGTTCGCGGGGTCACCCCCACGACGATCAAGGTCGGCGGGCTGGGCTACTCGCTGCTCTACTCCGGCGCCGCCGTCGGCGCAAAGGCTCGGTTCCAGCGCGAGAACGCGGCGGGTGGCGTGAACGGCCGCACGATCGACTACGTCGGTCTCCGCGACGACACGGGTGTCGGCGTGACGAACCAGCAGGCGGGCGCACAACTCGTGCAGCAGGACCAGGTGTTCGCGGTGGTTCCGGTGGTCACGCCCGACCTGGGCGCGGTGAAGGACCTCACCGACCAGAAGGTCCCGTATTTCGGGTGGGCACTGAGCTCGAACTTCTGTGGCAACGCGTACGGCTTCGGGTTCACCGGCTGCCTGTTCCCGCCGGGCGGGCGCACCGCGAGCAACGCCTGGGGTGTGCTCGTGAAGACCGCACTCGGTCCGCAGGTCGCGAACCCCAGCGCGGTGTTGCTCACCGAGAACACACCCTCCGGCCAGTTCGTTCTCAGCTCGCTGACGACCGCGGTGAAGAGCGCGGGCATCACCGTCGCGGCGGCCACGAGCAGCCTGCCGGTGCCTGCGGTCGGAGACTACGGAGGGATCGCGGGCGGAGTTCTCGCTGCAAATGCGGGAAGGCCACCGGACGCTGTGTTCGTCGTCGGTTCGTACTCGAACATCGCAGCAATGCAGAAAGCGCTTCGCGACGACGGGTACTCCGGGCTGTTCACCGACGCCATCGAGTACGACCCGGATCTCGTCGCGACGGCAGCCGGATCTGCGGTGATGTTGCAGACCGCCGCAGTCGAAACCGCCGCCACGAACCCCGCGATGCAGCAGCTCGTGACCGACGTGCACGCGATCGCTCCCGACCTGCCTATTGATCAGGCCGTCGCCGCTGGATACTGGTCGGCCGATCTGTTCATCGCGGCGTTGAAGCGAGCGGGAAAGAACCTCACCGTCACCCGGCTGTTGAAGAAGGCGAACAAGGGCTTCACCTACCAGGTCGCGAACACGGTTGGGCCCACGAAGTTCCCCGCCGCGCACAATGCATCCACTCCGTGCGGCTCGCTCGTGCGTAGCGACGGAGCTGCCTTCTCGGTGCTGGTGCCCTACATGTGCGGGAAGGTCGTGCCGGTCAAGCAGTGAGCGCTGTAGCCGAGCTCGTCGAGCTCGGCCGCGACCGATCTGCACGGGGCGACATCGTAGGGTCCTCCGATGCTGCACGCGATGGTGGTCGCGGGAGTCGGAACGATTGTGGCTGCGCTCGCGGCCGTTCCCACGGCGACGTCTGCTCCCGCCGAGCGCGGCGTCACGCGCACGACGGTCACGGTGGGCGGGCTCGTTCGCGCAGCAACTCGCGGCTCTCGGCTACACGGGGACGGTGGTGGTCGGCGACGCCTTCTACGCCCCGGCCGTGCCGGCGATCGGCGCCGGGCTCACAATGCTGGTCCCGATCGCGCCGGTCGAAGCCGACACGCCCGCGATCCGCCGCATGGTCGCCGACGTGCGCGTGGTCGACTCGGCGGCCCTGATCACGCCGGCCGTTGCCGAGGGCTACTTCTCCGCCGACTTCTTGCTGGACGTGCTGGGGAAGGTCGGTCGGAAGCTCACCGCGAATCGCTTCCTCGCCGAGCCCTACCGCTGCGACCCGCCAGTGAAGCTGCCAACGAATCAAGAGGTGCGCTCATCACCGTCTTCGAGACGGAAACCCACCTTCATCGTCACCTGGTACCAACCCACTTCGCCGTCGCTGAGCGCGCCTCGGATGTCGGTGACCTCGAACCAGTCGAGGTTGCGGAGCGTCTTCGCGGCGCGGCCGATGCCGTTTCGGATCGCTTCGTCGATACTGCCGGGCGAAGATCCGACGATCTCCGTGATCTTGTAGGTGTGCTCCACGAGGGTGCTCCGTTCTGCGCGGCAAACTGGGGATCGCAGGATACGCCCGGCGCCGCGCGCCCGCTCCGGTTGGGGATAGGTTGCGCGCGATGGCTGACCTTGCAATTGAGCCGTTCCGCATCGAGATTCCCGAGCTCGCGCTCGACGATCTCCACGAGCGGTTGCTGCGCACTCGTCTGCCCGAACGGATTCGTGATGCAGGCTGGGACTACGGCACGGAGCTCGGCTATCTGTCGGAGCTGCTCGCGTACTGGCGCGACGAGTACGACTGGCGACGCGCCGAAGCTCAGCTGAACGCGTTCGAACACTTTCTCACCGAGATCGACGGCGCCCGCGTGCACTTCCTGCACGCGCGCTCACCCGAGGCCGACGCGCTCCCACTCATCATCACGCACGGCTGGCCGGGATCGATTGTCGAGTTCCTCGAGATCATCGGGCCACTCTCCAACCCGCGCGCGCACGGTGGCGATCCGCAGGACGCGTTCCACGTGGTCTGCCCGTCGATACCCGGCTACGCGTTCTCGGGCCCCACGCGCGAACGCGGGTGGAACTCGGGACGGGTCGCGCAGGTGTTCGCGGAGCTCATGGCCGCACTCGGCTATTCGCGCTACGGCGCACAGGGCGGCGACTGGGGGTCGATGATCTCCACGCAGATCGGGCTCGCCGACCCGGAGCACGTCGCAGGAATTCATCTCAACATGGTCATCGCGTTCCCGCCGCCGGATCTCGACCTGAGTGCACTCGGCGACGACGCGCGCGATTCGCTGGCGTCGCTCGAGCACTACAACCGCGACGAGAACGGCTACGCGCGGATCCAGGGCACGCGTCCACAGACCATCGGCTACGCGCTCGACGATTCGCCTGCGGGTCTCGCGGCGTGGATCGTCGAGAAGTTCCGTGCATGGACCGACTGCGACGGCGACGTCGAGCGATGCCTCACGAAGGACAAGATGCTCGACAACATCATGCTGTACTGGCTCACCGGCACCGCCCACTCCGCCGGGCGTCTCTACTACGAGGTCGAGCACGGCGGTGCGTTCGCGCCGGACGCGCGCGTCGAGCCCCCGGTCGGCGTGGCTGCGTTCCCGAGAGAGGTGCTCCGGTTCCCGCGTTCGTGGGCCGAACAGCGGTACAACATCGTCCACTGGACCGACATGCCCCGCGGCGGTCACTTCGCCGCGCTGGAACAGCCCGAACTGCTCGTCGACGACGTGCGCAGCTTTTTCCGGATGGTGCGCTGAACGGGCTCGCGTGGGGCTTGCTGGCCGCCGGCGGCGCCCTCGCCCTCGCCGGCTCGTAGTGAGCGACCCCCGGCTCGTAGTGAGCGACCCCTGGTCAGGTGACCGGCGGCACAGCCCCCGGCCCGGTCGCCTCAAGGGCTTGCGGTCCGCGCACCGATAGACTCGACATGCCTTGGCCGGTATGTGAGTATGGTCCAACTGCGGAAGGTGGCCTATTGGCCGCACCGTTGACCAGGGCCCTCTCAGGAGGCAGGAACGTGCACACCTCGGTGCGTAGGCTCACCCGGATCGCTGTGGTGAGCGCGATCGCGGCGCTCGCCTCCGTGGCGGTGCTCGCGACATCGGCCGCAGCCGATGAGGCACCGCCTTCGCCGGGTCCGTGCACGTTCACGGTTACTCCAAACCCGGTCACCACGTTCCCCGCCGATGTCGTCGTGGCCGGATCCGTGCCGATAGCGGGTGTCACCGTCAAGGCGTACGTCAACGGTGTGGAGCAGCCGGGCGCCGTCGTCGTCGACGCGAGCCTGCAGTTCTCGATCCCGGTGCATCTCACCGCGGCCGCCGACATCACGGTGAATTACTTCTACGGCGACGAGAACGCGTACGCCACCGGCTGTGCCGACCCTGGGGGCTCGTTGGTCGTACGCGTCAAGGCCGCCGAAGCTTCGCGGGCGCTGGCGTTCACCGGTTCGAACAACACGCACTCGTTCGTGCTGATCGGCATCGCCGCGCTCGTCGTGGGCCTCGTGCTCACCATGGGCGCGCGCCGGCGCAACAAGATCACGGCCTAGCTGCAATCTGCGCTCTGCTGCTCTCGCCCGATACCGCTTCGGGTTAGCATCGGCCTCTCAGCCACAGGGAGGCACAATGGCCTGGAAGGTCGTGGTCGACTTCGACCTCTGCGAGAGCAACGCCATCTGTATGGGCATCGTCCCGGAAGTCTTTGAAGTCCGCGACGACAACTTCCTCTACGTCCTGCAGGAGAATCCGCCCGACGATCTCCGCGAGAAGTGTGAGCAGGCCGTACGGCAGTGCCCGAAGCAGGCCATCAAGATCAACGATCTCTAGCTCGGTGAGCGCGCCCGTGCCGGGGACGATTCGCACGTCGGCGCGCCACGGATCATCCGTTCGCCCTCGCTACCGTTCTGGCGGTGTCGAGCCCCCCGACGAACCGATCTGAGCTCCGGCACGCGCGCCACCGGAGGCGTCAGCGCCTGATCGGCGCTGCGGTGGCCGGGATCGTCGTGCTGGCGGCCGGTGTGGGCGTGGCGGTGCTCAGATCGGTGCTCTCGGGCGGTGACGGGGATGGCGACGCAGCACGCCCCGCGGCACCGCCGCCGTCGATCACGAGCGCGGTGCCCGACGCCACTTCGACTTCGGGTGAGCCGTCCACGACCACAACCGCGGCCGGAACCGCGCCGATCGACGTCGACCGCCGGTACGCGGTGACCACCTACGACGCGACGTACGTCGACTCGACGCGCTCCACGTCTCCGAACGGGATCTTCGGCGGTGCCTCGAACCGCACGCTCGCCACTACGTTCTGGTATCCCGCGGTCAGTGACGGGGGAGCTCCTGATCGCGCGCACGGCCCGTACCCGCTCGTGCTCTTCGTGCACGGCTACGACCAGACCGCAAACTTCTACGCGCCGATGCTCGAGCGGTGGGCGAGCGCGGGTTACGTCGTCGCCGGGCCGACGTTCCCGATCCTGAGCGGCATACCCGGCGGCGCGAGCCACGTCGACTACAGCAAGCTGTTCGGCGACGCCTCGTTCGTGATCTCCCAGACGCTCGCGAGCAGCGCGGAGACACCGATCGGCGGGCTGGTCGACGGCACGCGCATCGCCGCCGCCGGTCACTCCGACGGCGAGATGGTGAGTTTCACCCTCGGCTTTGCCATCTGCTGCCGCGAGGGGCGGATCCGCGCCGTGATCGCGATGGCGGGCGACCTCTCCAACGCGGCCGTCGACCCCATGCGCGACACGGGAATGCCGATCCTTCACGTGATCGAGACGAACGACGAGTACGACCCATACCAGCACTCGATCGACTGGGATCGGGAGAACCTCACCGCGCCGCGATGGATGCTCACGCTGCTCAACGCCAGCCACGTGCCGCCCTACAACCGCCCCGGCAACGCGCACTTCGAGCTCGTGAGCACGGCCACCGTCGACTTCCTCGACGGCACGTTGAAGGGTCGCGCCGACCGCCTCGACCGCCTCGCCACCGACGTCGCCGCTCACCCCGACCTCGCAACCCTGGAGCGCTGACCTCCCCCTTGACGGCTGAACTAGTGGCCGGCGAGCTCGGTGCGGAGCTGGCGGCGGAGGATCTTGCCGGTGGCAGTCTGGGGGAGCTCGTCGCGGATCTCGACCTGCTCGGGGGTCTTGAGCGAACCGACACGCTCACGGACCCACTCGCGCAGGTGCTCGGTGTCGATCTCGTCGACGCCCGGACGCAGCGTGACTGCGGCAACGATCCGCTCGCCCCATTCCTCGTCGGGCAGACCGACGACCGCTGCCGCCGACACCGCGTCGTGCGTGAGCAACGCGTCCTCGATCTCGGCGGGACCGATGTTCTCGCCCCCGCGAATGATCGTGTCGTCGGCGCGCCCCTCGCAGAACAAGTAGCCGTCGACGTCGAGCCAGCCGCGGTCGCCGGTGTGCAACCAGCCGTCGGCATCGGTCCGGGATTCGGTGTCGGCATACGCGCCGCTCACCTGCGCGCCGCGGATCTGGATCTCGCCCGGCGAGTCGATGCCCACGTAGGTGCCGCTCTCGTCGACGATCCGCACCTCGATCCCGGGCACCGGCAGTCCGACCGACGACAGCCGTGCCGTCCACACCGGGTCGTCGCTGTACATTGCGAGCCGGTGCTCGTCGGGTCCGAGCAGACAAACGGTACTGCTCGTCTCGGTGAGCCCGTACGCGTTGACGAAATCGGTCTCCGGGAAGAGCTCGAGCGCGCGTTCGAGGATCGGCGTGGGCGTCCGCGCCCCTCCGTACACGAGGTTCCGCAGGCTCGGGATGCGCGCGTCGGGGTCGCCCTCCATCACGTGCACGATCCGAGCGAGCATCGTGGGCACCACGAACGCGTGCGTGATCGACTCGCGACGCGCGGTCTCGACCCACTCCTCGGGTGAGAAGCGCACGCCGGGCAGTGGCACCACCCGACGCCCGCTGTACGTGGAGCTCAGCATCGCGGTGACCCCTGCGATGTGGAACGGCGGAGAGGACATGAGCGAGGCCTCGTCAACGCCTGCCGACCCGAACTCCACGGTGTTGAACACGTAGGCGAGGAGCTGGTCGTGCTCGAGCACCGCCGCCTTCGGTGCCGCCGCCGTGCCGCTCGTGAAGAGCAGGACCGCCGGGAGATCAGGCGCGTCGGGGAACGCGCGGTGGGACCCACTCTCGGGATCGACCCAATGCGTGCCCGCGGTGATCGACGGCTGGATGCGCGCGATGAGCTCGTCGAGCGACGCGTCGGGGAGGCGGTAGTTCAGCGGCGCGTAGCTCACGCCGGCCCACGCAGCGCCGAAGAGCGCAGCGGGGACGATGGGGCCGTTCGGCTCGATGAGGGCGAGGTGCGTTGCCCCCGAGTCTTCGACGCGATCGGCGATGGCGCGGGCGGCCCGTCGCAGTTGCTCGTAGGAGAGGCCGTCGTCGAGGCTCCCGATCGCGATCCGGTCGCCGAGGGCGTCGGCGGCCATCTCGAGGATCATCGCGAGGTTCATGGCGAGTCCTGCGGCTCGGCGGCGTGGGTCAGTCGGAGGAGGGGAGGGGCTTGGCCTGGGCGATCTCCATGGGCTGCGAATGGCAGCTCAGCTCGCCCTCGCCGGCCTTGGTGACGAGCACGGTCGCCTCACAGGCCGTGCACGTGTATCGCTTGCCCATCAGATTCGGCATCCCGCTTCCCCCGTTACCCTTCGCGCGGGGCCATCGGTGCCCCGCAGCACGACACCTCGCCGTCGGTGCCCTTGACGACGATGATCTCCGTTTCGCACTCCGCGCAGCGCAAGCGAGTCCCCGGTGCAGTCGGCATACGAAGCAGGATACCGAAATCGATCGGACTTCTTGCCAGTCGGCGGTCGGCCGTCGTCTTCCTCAGGCCGGCGCGACCTCCGACGACGGCTCGACGACCGGCTCCTCGCTCGCGCCGGCTCCTCCACTCCCGGCTCCTCGAGCACGGAACACCGCGACGGTCAGACAGCCCAGCCCGTAGATCGTTGCCGCCGCGAGGCTGAGGCCGCCCAGGACCGGCACGATGGCCGCAACGCGCAGGATCCCCCACCCGATGAGGAACGCGAGCAGGCGGTTCCGCGGTTCCTTTCCGATCAAGCGCCCCAGGAAGTAGCAGCCGACGACGTACCCGACGCCGTAGAGGAGCGCGAGCGCGAACAGCGTGGCCAGGCCGAGCGGCAGGCCGATGATCGTCACCGACAGGAGCACGCCCACGACGGGGACGCCGATCGCAACGGCGAAGCCGAGCCCGATCGCCGGTCCGATCGCGGTGCGCCCGGCGCGTGCAGTCGCCTCGGCGGCACGCGGCGCGACGAGCAACAGCGCCCCCCCGAGCAGGAAGCTGGAGACCGTCGCCGCGATCCAGAGCACGATCCGCCCGATGGCGCCGAGCCGGCCGAGCGCGAAGCGGCGGCGGGCGCGGTCGACGTCACCCTGCACCGATGACCGCTTCGCGATCGCCGGCCGGTCGCTCGAGACGACGTCGCCGGCGACCGAGCCGGACGCGGTGACCACGACTCGACCGTTCAGCGCGGTGACGTCGCCGCCGACGTGACCGTCGATGGTGACGTTGCCGTTGAACGCGAAGACCCAGTCGCGCACGCGGCCGTCGACGCGGACATCGCCGTCGAAGATCAGCACTCGGTTGACCACATCACCACTGCGAACGTCGACGCTGCCGGTGATGACGATCTGGTTGTTCGGATCGTCGTGGTGCGTCGCGGCGAATGCCGGCGCGGCGACGAGCATCACCGCGCCGAACATCACGGCACCGAATGCCAGCAGGAATCCCGTCACTCGCGCGTACTGCTTCATCGCGACCTCCCCATGGGTCCGATCAGTATGGCCTTCAGGTAGCGTGCGCCGCCGTGGCCGATCCTCGCACGATCACGATCGAGCACGATGGCCTCCGCATCGCTGCCCTCGACTGGGGTGGCGACGGACCGCCGCTGTTGCTGCAGCACCCGAATGGTTTCTGCGCGGGGTTCTTCGACCCGCTCGCACGGGAGCTGCGTGGCGAGTACCACCCGATCGGCGTCGACGTTCGTGGCCACGGCGCGAGCGAACGTCCGGCCGACCTGAGGGCGTGTACGTTCCCGAACGTTGCCGGTGACGTGTTCGCGGTGCTCGACGCGCTCGGCTTCGAGGAGATCGTGGTGCTCGGTCACTCCATGGGAGGCGCGGTCGCGATCCTTCTCGACGAGATCCGTCCGGGGATCGTGCGCAAGGCGCTGCTGTGCGAGGCCATCGCGTTCCCGTCGGGCGGTCTGCCGCTGAGCGCTCTGCCGCCGAGCGAAGGCGGAGGTCTGAACCCGATGGCCGAGAAGGCACGCGGACGGCGTGCGGTGTGGCCCGACCGCGAGACCGCGCGGGCGTCGTACGCGAGTCGTCCCCCGATGGACGTGCTCGAGCCGGCCGCACTCGCGGCGTACCTGCGCTACGGCTTCCACGACCGCGACGACGGCGAAGTGGAGCTTGCGTGCGCGCCCGAGGTCGAGGCGCGTTGCTTCGAGGCCGCTGCCGAGCCCCACGGCGCACCGCACGCGTTCGCTCACCTCCCGAAGTTCCGGGGCTCGGTCGTCGTCGCGTCGGGTGACCACTCGAATCTGCCCACCGAGGTGTTCGCGGCCCAGGCCGAGGCCGTGGGCGCGCCCTACCTCCAACTCGACGGCGGGCACTTCTTCCCGCAGGAGAACACGGCTCGCACCGCTGCCCTCGTCCGCGAGCACCTGGCCTGACTCGCTCGTTCGCTGCGTCGCAGCGTACCTGCGCCGCGGGCGCTCGCTCGCTGGCGAGCGAGCTGCGCTCCTCCACTATGGGTCGCTCACGGCGAGCCGGGATACCCGGCTCGCGGTCGTTCGCTCCTCCACTATGGGTCGCTCACGGCGAGCCGGGATACCCGGCTCGCGGTCGTTCGCTCTGTCGTCGCTTCGCTCGCCGCGTGTGCCGGACTCATCCTGACTACGGATCGCCCGCTGCGAGCCCGAGCACGGTGCGCGCCCAGGTGTAGTCGGCCTTGCCCACCGCGGTTCGTTGCACCTGATCGACCACCACCACGCGTCGCGGGCGCTTGTACGACGCCAGGCACCCACCCACCCATGCCGACAGCTCGTCGGGCGTGGGCGCGGCGCCGTTGTCGCCACTCCTGACCGACACCACCGCGGCGACTGACTCGCCCCACTCCTCGTCGGGCAGACCCACGACGATCGCGTCGACGACGGCGGGGTGCTCTTTCAGCACCTCTTCGACCTCTTCGGGCCACACCTTCTCGCCGCCGGTGTTGATGCAGCCGGAGCCGCGTCCGAGCAGCGTGATCGTGCGGTCCTCGTGGACGATGGCCCAGTCGCCGGGCACCGCGTAGTGAGCGCCGTCGATCTCGCGGAACGTCGCGGCCGAGCGTTCCGGGTCGTTGTAGTAGCCGATCGCGGTCGAATGCGCGACGGCGAGCACGCCGGCTTCTCCCGAACCCGGCACGACGTCGCGGCCGTCCTCGGTGAGCACCCGCGCTCGCGGCCCGAGCGCGAACCGTGCCGTCGTGTTCTCACCCGGCACAGAGGTGAGCGCGAGCCCGAAGCCCACGCCCTCGCTCGATCCGAGCGAGTCGTAGAAGCCCATCGTGCCGCGCTGCAGCAGCGCGTCCTTGAGCGCCGAGTTCACCATCGCACCCGAGTTGTGCACGCGCTGGAGCGACGACAGGTCGTAGGGCCTACCCCGTGCTTCGGCGTCCTCGAGCGCGTGCAGGATGCGCCGCAGGATCACGTCGCCGACGAGCGAGAGCAGCGTGACCCGCTCGCGCTCGATGGTGGCGCAGACTTCGTGGCCGTCGACAGGGCCGCGCGGCAGCAGCGCGACGGTGCCACCGACCGACATCCACGTGTTCGACTGATGCACTGCGGTCGCGTGCACCAGTGGCGTGGTGAGGAGCGCGACGGGCCCGGCGTCGCGAGCGCGAAGATCGCTCGCGCACGCGGCAGCGTCGGCGACCGATTGGGGAACCGGCCGGTCGATCACTCCCGCCGCGTACGCAGCGCCGTAGTCGAGCAGGGTTCCCTGGTGCCAGAGGACACCTTTCGGGAAGCCGGTGGTGCCGCCCGTGTACCAGAGGAGCAGGTCGTCTCCCGAGCGCTCGATCGGCGCGAGTGGAGAGCTGGCCGCGAGCAGCTCCGCGTAACCGATCGCACCGGGCACCGGTGGCGCTGTGCCACCGTCGTCGATCTCGATCAGCAACCGCAGTCTCGGCAGGCGATCGCGCACCGCCGCGACCCGCTCGCCGAGTGACCGGTGGTAGACGAGTACCTCGGCGTCCGCGTTCTCGAGGAGCGCAGCCAGCTCGGCCGCCTCGTACCGGAAGTTGGCGTTCGCGGGGAGCGCGCGCAACTTCGAGCACGCGAACAGGCACTCCATGTACTCGGGGCAGTTGAACAAGTAGAGCGCGATGTGTGCACCCTGCGCGACACCGTCGGCCGCGAGACCCGCCGCGAGCCGGGCGGCGTGTTCCTCCAGCTCTCGCCAGTGCACGCGCCGCTCGCCCTGCACGACGGCGGTTGCATCGGGGATGGCCTCGGCGACGGCCTCCCACACAGTGGCGAAGCTCTCGTACATGACCTGCTTTCTCCGTGTTAGCGTGTCGCGCTCTTGATCTTCGCGACCTCGGCGACCTTGCCGTCGCGAACGAGTTGCTGCAGCCCGCTGGGCCGGCCATCCAAGTACGCGGAGAAGAAGTCGAGCGTGGTCTCGTCGACCACCCGGAACGCCGCGCTTCCCGACTTCTCGAAGGCCGTGTCGTGGTCGCCACCGAGCAGCGTGACGAAGAACTTGGGTGGGCGCGCGAGCGCGTAGATCGCCGTGGTTCCGTCGATCAGGTCGGTCTCGTCGGCGTCGCCGTGGATCGCCAGCAGCGGCGTATCGACGCCGGTGAAGTAGTTGCTCGCATCACCGGCGATCCCACCGGAGAGCGCGACCGCGGCGTTGATGCGCTCATCGCGCCCGTCGACGCTGAACGCGAGCACGTAGGTCACGGCGGCACCGAGCGCGTGACCGGCCACCGCAACATGGTCGCCGTCGACGATGGTGGTGAAGCCGCCCTGCACGCGGTCGGCCATCCGGTCGATGATGAAGCTCGCATCGGTCACCCGTTCGCCCAGATCGATCACAACCTGGCCGTTCTCGTCGGTTGCGTCTGCTGTGGGTGCCGCGTACGTGGGTGCCGCAACGACGTAACCGTGCTCGGCCCACGAGTGGAGCAATGGTTGGTACGACTGCGCGGTCGCACCGAAGTCGTCGCTGAACAGGATCAGCGGGTACGGGCCCCACTTTGTGGCGCGAGGGGCGTTCTCGATGTCGAGCGTGGTGGCCCGGCCCTTGGCGGGGTAGTAGACGGTGGCGTCGAGCGTGCGCCCCTCGTTGTCGAAGTGCAACGTGGTGGTGCCGACCGCGAACAGCAGAGGTCGCTTCGCGGTCTGCTTCGCCGCAGACGGACTCATGCCAACGGTGAGCACGGCGAGGCATACGAGGCCGAGCACGGCGAAGCGCTTCATCACTCGCGCACGTTACCGCTGTTCACTCGCGCTGCTTCAGCCACCCATGCCGAGGAGTCGTTCTCGCGAGACGGCGCGCGAGGCGCGCCACAACGCGAGCAACGCCACGATCCACGCCAGGGCGCCAATCCCGAACGCGAGTGCTTGTCCCTTGAAGATCGTGTTGCTCGAGACGCCATAGGCGATGACGATCAGGGGCAGCGTGGCCAGCGCCGACGACTGCTGCGCGGCCGCGGCACTCGACACCCGCGCCGAGATCACGAGGATCACGGCCAGCGCGATCGCGATGAACGGTGGCAACACCCAGAGCATGAGGATCCACCAGTTCCCGGTTGGGAAGAACCAGCCACCCACCTTCGGGCCCACGATCAGGTTCACGACGAGCGAGTACATCGCGAAGCCCACAGCCGCGGTGAAGTAGCCGGGGATGAGACTCGCCATCAGCTTCCCGAGGTAGATCTGGCGTTCGGTGGCGGGGGAGTGCGCGAGGAACTCGCCGCTCCCGCGCTCGCGCTCGCCGATGATCGTGTGCGCACCCACTGCCGACGACACGGTGAGCGGCACGATGATCGCGAGCGGGGCGAAGAGGTAGACCGCGAGGGCATACGACGCCTGCACCGGCCCCTTCTGGCCCTTCACGCTGTGCTTCAGGTCGGCCGGGAGGCTCCCCACCACGTCGCTGAGCTGGTTGACCAGCTTTACGTCCTTGATCGTCGAGATGATCAGCAGCAGGAATGCCGGGATGATCACGAAGAACAGGAGCGCGACGATCGCGAGCGGCAGCCAGAAGTCGCGCGCCTGCACGAACTGGCGGAGGTCGGTGCGCGCGATGACCCACGCGCGTGACGGCTGGCGCGTGCGTCTCATCGCTCCTGCTTGCGGATCCTGAAATACAGCTCTTCGAGGCTCGGCGCGCACGGTTCCACGCGCTTCAGTCGCGCGCCGGCGCGCACGAGCGCGTCGACGAGGTCGGGTACGTCGGTGTCGTGCTCGAGGTCGACCATCACGACCCCGTTGCGTTCGAACGCCTGCACGAATGGCAGGTCGCGCGCGAGGTCGAGCACCGAGGGGTCGTCGGCGTCGAGCAGGACGCGCGCGGCGGGCCAGTACCTTCGGCTGAGCTCGGCGGGCGATCCGGCGACGATCGCTCGTCCGTGGTCCATCACGACCACCTGGTCGGCGAGCCCCTCGGCTTCGAGGAGCAGGTGGGTGCACATCAGCACGGTCTTGCCGCCTTCGGCCATCTCGTCGATGAGCCCGAGCACCGCGCGTGCGGACTCGGGGTCGAGCCCGGCGGTCGGCTCGTCGAGCAGGAGCAGGTCCGGATCGTGGAGGACGGCACGCGCGAGCGCGAGCCGCGCGCGCATGCCGGTGGAATAGCCACCCACGCGTTGTCCGAGCGCGTCGGCGATCCCGAAGCGCTCGGCCGCCTCCTGAATGCGGCGTTCGGCGTCGCGCGGGTCCACCTCGAACAGCGCCGCAGCGTACGCGAGGTTGTCGCGGCCGCTCAGCCGGTCGTACAGCGCCGGACGGGCGGGCACTACGCCGCACCGGCGACGAACCTCGGTGCCCTCGTCGTCGCGGTCGGGATCGAGTCCGAGTGTGCGGACCGTGCCGGCATTCGGGCGCAACGCTCCCGTGACGAGGCGCACGACGGTAGTCTTGCCCGCGCCGTTCGGGCCGAGCAGCACGGTCACGGTTCCGCTCGGAACCTCGAAGTTGAGGCCGTCGACCGCGACCACGTCACCGAAGCAGCGGCGCACCCCGACGAGCGAGACGGCCGGCTCCGTGCCGGAACGATCAACGGGTGCCGAGGAATTGGGCGGCATTCCGAAGGTTTCGGCGCAGGAGGCCGCAGGGTGAAGGGCTAACCTCGACCCTCGCCGTGTGTCACGTTCACGGTCACGGCGGCGTAGCCGAGTGGTTCAGGCAAGGGTTTGCAAAACCCTGGACACGGGTTCGATTCCCGTCGCCGCCTCCCAGAGAGTCCAGGTCAGACACTCGCCTCTATTGGGCGGCTCGAGTCGGGTCGGCGGCTTCCCGCGTCGGGGTTGACGCGGCATCGTTGGCGAGCGCCCTGAGGTGTTCGGGCGTGCCGAGCGCCACGAGGACGTCGCCCGCGCGTATGGCTCCCTCGATCGTGTGCCAGGGGCGGAGGCGGTCGTCGCGTCTGAGTCCGACCACGTAGACGTATTGGTGCTGTTGTGAGATCTCGCTCGGGGTGGAACCGGTGAGCGGCGAACCGGTGGGTACCAGGATCTCTTCGGTTCCGAGTCCGAGCGCCGGGAGATCGTGGGTTTCGAGCACCGCCGGTGATGCTGCTGCGGCCGCGAGCGACATCCCGTAGGACCGATAGGGAGACTGCACGACATCGGCACCCGCGTGTGTGATGCGCTCGATCCAGGTCGCCTCGTTGACTCTCGAGATGATCCGCAGGTCGTCTCTCATAGATCGTGCGGTGAGGACGACGACGAGGTTCTCCGAGTCGGCGTCACACGCCGCGATGAGCGCGTCTGCGCGGCTGATCCCGGCCTTGCCGAGGTCTTCTTGATTGGTCCCGTCGCCGATGACCTCGACACAGCCGACGGCGCGAATCGCCGGTTCACATGCCGGATCGCGGTCGATTACCACGCATTGCTTCCCGAGTTCTTGGATGCCGCGCACGACCGCTTGGCCGACGCGGCCGTAGCCGACGACGATGACGTGGTCGTGGAGCTGGTCGCGCATGCGCTTCGACCTCCGATGGCGGATCTGGGCGAGGGCGTCGCCCGAGAGGAACAGGCTGGTCAGGATCGATACGACATACACGAAGGTGGCGAACCCGACGACGATGAGCGCGATCGTGACCAGGCGGCCCGCAGTACCGAGGGGATGAACTTCCCCGTAGCCGACCGTGCCGAGCGTGATGGCGGTCATGTACAGGGCATCGAGCCAGCCGTAACCCTCGGTGACCACGTAGCCGACCGTCGCCAGCGCCGCGATCGCCACGGTCGCAAGGAGTGCCCAACGGAGCCGGTAGAGCACCAACGCGACGACGGGTGCGTCGTCGTGGGGCGGTTTCGTCAGCAAACCGAACAGACCCCGCGGGCTGTCGTGTGCGGCGTCCAGGGTCGACCCCCAAGTTCTGTACGACGAAGCCGCGTCACCCTACGCCGAAGTGGCGCTCGCAGTCCCAGTTGTACGCGGGCGACCCGCGGGCCAGTATCTGGAGCAGACAGCACCGAGGGGGAGCCTCATGAGCGAGACCACGGTCGAGATGGAGCAGCCGGCGATCGTCGTGTCGTGCGACTCGCACGCCGGGCCGAAGCTCGTGGAGCAGCTCCGGGCATACTGCCCGCAGCAGTATCTCGAGGCGTTCGACGAGGACGTCGTTGCGCAGCAGAAGCAGGCCGACGCGATGTCGGCGATGAGCGCGCGCATCCAGCACCCCAACATCGACCTCGACGGCCACTGGGATCCGCAGGCACGTCTCCGCGACATGGACAGCGACGGAGTGGCCGCGGAGCTGATCTGGCACTTCAGCCAGAACGGCGAGAACCTGCCGTGGATCGGGCAGGGGCTCGGCACCGTGTTCAAGCACCAGTTCGAGCTCGGCGCGGTCGCGTACGACATCTACAACCGCTGGCTCGCCGACTTCTGCTCGGAGGATCCCGAACGGCTCCTCGGCCTCGTCTACATCCCGAGCTGGGACATCGACGCGTCGATCAAGACGCTCGAATGGGCGCGCGAGAACGGCTTGCGCTGCCTCAACTTCCCCGCACCGAGCCGTCCGGGCGTGAAGGAGTACAACGACCCCGAGTGGGACCCGTTCTGGTCCGCGTGCACCGATCTCGGCTTCGCGCTCTCCACGCACTCGAGCGGCGGCCCGTTCTTCGACTTCACGCGCGGGCCCGGCGGGATGCAGATCATCGCGTACGAAGGTGGAAGCTGGCTCGCACGCCGCGGTGTGTGGATCCTCACGTACGGCGAAGTCTTCCAGCGTCATCCCGAGCTCAAGCTCGTGATCACGGAGCAGGTCGAGGGCTGGTACGTGCCCACGATGCACGAGCTCGACTCCTTCTACCTCACCTTCGGTTTGAGCGGAGGCCTCACGAAGCTGCCGAGCGAGTACATCCGTCAGAACGTGTTCCTCGGCGCGAGTTTCATCTCACCGTGGCAAGCGGAGGACGCGGTCGAGCACAACTACGTCGACAACGTGCTCTGGGGTCGCGACTACCCGCACATCGAAGGCGTGTTCCAGGCAACGAGGGAGCCCGACGAGGAACCGATGACGAAGCTCGCGCTGCGTCACGTGTTCTCGCGGATCCCCACCGGCGACGCGCTCGAGATCCTCGGTCGGAACGCGATCAAGGTGTTCGATCTCGACGAGGAGCACCTGCGGAAGGTCGCGGCCCGCATCGGCGCGTCCACACCGGCGCAGCTCCTGGTCGCGCCCGACCCCGAGTCGCTTCCGCCCAACGACGGGAACGGCTTCATCGGCCAGTCTGGTCCGCGCCCGGTCGAGCCCGCGCGTGTCGAGCGTGCGGAGCGGCGCCGGGCGCAGGTCTCAGCGAACGGGTGACGAAAGAGGCAGCGGGTCGCCCATCCGGTCGAACACGTCGGCCATCGAGCCGTGGAAGAAGCGCTCCTGTACCGCGGCGTCGATGTCGCCGAAGTGCTCGCGGTACCAGGTGACGGCGTCGTTGTCGAGCCCCTCGGGATGCGGGTAGTCGCTCGAGAACACGAGCATCCCGTCGAGCTCCTCGAGGTAGTCGCGGACGGGCATGGTCACCACAGGCAACGGCGACACGCGCACATTGCGGCGCGCGTACTCGCTCGGCTTCAGCGGGTAGTCGAACGCGCCCTGCAGGCTCGAGATCTTCGGGTCGTCGACGAACGCGTCGAGCCACCCGAGGAAGTTCGGGATCCAGATGTGGCCGCCGAGCTCGGCGTTGACGACGGTGAGAGTGGGGAAGCGCTCGAAGACGCCACCGGTGACCAGCGCACCGCAGAGCATCGTGGGCACCTGCTGGTACTGCGCGGCGCCCATCATCGTGACCGCGCGGAACGTACCGCCGTTGTTCGACCACGCCGGATCGACGTGCGCGCGGCCGCTTCCCGCGTGGAGGTATGCGACCATCCCGAGGTCGGTGACCGCGGCCCAGAAGGGGTCGAAGTGCGGATGCGCGAGCGACCTGCCGTCGACCGGAGTCGCGCGGATGTGCACGGCGCGGCTCCCGAGGCCCCGCATGCGCGTCATCTCGCCGATCGACCACTCGAGGTCTTCCATCATCACGAACGTGATGGGGACGAGACGGTCGATGTGCGCGCCGATGCGGTCGATCATCAGCTGGTTCGCGGCCGCGATGCACTGGCGGGCGAGGTCGGGGTCGATGCCCGGGTAGATCGGCGCGCCGTTTCCCGACACGAGCTGCACGTCGATGCCGGCCTCGTGGAGGAAGCCGACGCGGTCGTCCATGTTCCAGCCGCCCTTCGCTCGGAAGAGACGGTCGAGCCGGGGTGCGAGGGGCCCGGCACCGAGGGGCGTGTCGGTGCCGTAGATCATCTCGTCGATCTCGGCGAGGCTCGACTTCGACGCGAACTGCTCGGCGAGTGGCTTCCAGAGGTCGGGGACGAGCTCCATCATGTCGTCGGGCCGAAGTTCGGGCGGCAAGGTGGAGAGCGCTTCGCCGCTGAGCGCGCCGACGAGCGCCCCGATCATCATCTCGGCCGGGATCGTCGGGAGCTGCGCCGCCAGCTCCGGGAAGTCCTGCTCGAACCACGTGAACGGGCCCTGGAAATGGCTGTCGACGTCGATGACGGGCACGAGGTTCACGGTAACAGGCCATCCTCTCCGCCCGTTGCGAGCAGATCGAGGACCAGTGCGGCGGTCCACGAGAACTCGGACGCGCCACAGCCACGCCCGGTGAGCGGCGAGAAGTACTCGTGGCAACCGGCGCGATCGACGAGGTCGAGCGTGCGTTGCCGGAGCTCCTCGGCCAGGGCGTGCTCGTTGAAGCGGTCGAGCGCGTCGACGATCATCCAGTTGATGTTGATCCAGGTGGGGCCCTTCCAGTACGCCTCCTCTCGGAACTCGGGCGCGTCGGTCGGCACCGAAGGCACCGGGTAGCGCGGCCAGAACCCGCTCGGTTCGCGCAGCTGCGCGATCAACCGCGCCGCGCGCGCGGGCGACGGCACGCCCGCGAACAGCGGGAGGAACGTGGAGACCGTCGAGAGCCGGATCGGTTCACCGGTCACTGCGTTACGCGAGAAGTACTCAGCCGATGGCTCGTCCCACAGCTGTTCGATGGCGGTGTCGGTGCGCGCGAAGTGCTCCTGCAACTCCGGTGGCACCGGTTGGCCGACTTCGTCCGCGATCAGCGTGAGCGAACGGTTCGCGGCGGCCAGGATCGAGTTGAACGCGAGATCCTCGATCAGTACCGACCGGTCGGGAGGCATCCGGCGCACGTCGAACCCACATCGCTTCGCGCGCTGCGCGAGCACGAGCATGGCGAGCCCCTCGGCGTCGGTGGGTCGTTGGACCGACGGCGCGTACTTCGTGTCACGGCGGAGGAACCGCGAGAAGTGTGCAACGTGCAGTCGCGTGGCGGCACGGGCCCACCACGGCAGCGGCATGCGCGCGAGCGTCTGCATCCAGGGCGGCGTCGTGTCGAGTCCGCATTCCCACGGATGGATCAGCGTGACGAGCCCGCGGTGGTTCGGGTCGCGCTCGCGGTACAACCACTCGTGGTAGGCGACGAGCTTCCCGAACAGCTCGGTGAGGAATGCGACGCGCTCGTCGGGCGATAGCGCCAGCGCGACCCGCCACACCGCGATTGCTGTCACCGGCGGTTGTGTGATGCACGACGTGTCGACGTCGCGTGGCGCCAGTGGGTTCTGCCGGGACTGCCAGATCCTCGTGCTGCCGACGTCGTCCACGTCTTCGGAGAAGATCATGTGGGGCAGCATGCCGTTGGCCCATTGTCCGCGGAAGAGTGCGAGGAGCTCACTCGCCGCCCGCGGTGGATCGGAGCGCGCGAGGCCGATCGCGACGAAGCACGAGTCCCAGAGCCACTGGTGCGGGTACAGCGACGCAGACGGGCACGTCCAGCTCCCGCGGGAGTTGCGGTCGAGAACGTCCTGCGCGCGGCGGGCCAGAGGCTCCATGGCGCGCACCGCGCGGAAGCTATCACCGCGCGCGGAGTTCTCCTACGATGCACCCGAGCGCGACGAACGGGGGTATGCGATGAACGACGAGCGACTGATCTCGGCGGACTCACACGTAGCGATCAGCCAGGCCCAGGTGAAGCAGCACCTTGCGCCGAAGTTCCACGACGAGTACGACGGCGCGATCCTCGAGTTCGGGCGGCGCATGTCCGAGTCGGGCGCGGCGCGGATGAGCGCGGCCGCGCTCGAGCTGCGTCCCCACCCGTCGGCCGGGCGCCCGGGCTACGGCAACCCGCACGAACGCCTGCTCGACATGGACGCCGACGGCGTCGAGGCCGAGGTGCTGTACTGCGAGGTCAGCGCCTTCCGCTACCTCTACCTGTGCAAGAACGGTTGGCGTGAGGCGACGCGCGCGTTCAACGACGCCATGCTCGAGTTCGGGGCCGTCGACTCGAAGCGTCTCATTGTCAACGCGCAGATCCCGATCCACGACATCGGCGCCGCGTGCGAAGAGGTCGAGCGGGTCGTGGGGCTCGGCGTGAAGTCGCTCCAGCTCCCGGTGTTCCCGAACGAGCTCGGGCTGCCCGACTACTTCCACGATCGGTACGACCCGCTCTGGGAGCTCATCTCCGAGACGGGGCTGCCGATGTGCTGTCACATCGGTCTCAACACCAACCTCGACGACCTCGTCGCGCGCGATCCCACGCCGATGATGGGCGTGATGGTCCCTATGGCCGCGCTCTCCGCCGGCGAGGCGCTGGGCATGTGGTTGCTCACCGGAGTGCTCGAGCGCTTCCGCGACCTCAAGATCGTGTTCGTGGAGCCGGGTCTCGGCTGGGTCGCCTGGTACCTCTACATCGTCGACGACATGAACACCCGCCAGGGGTACGACTTCCCGGGGCTCACCGAGGTGCCGAGCGCGTACTTCCACCGGAACCTGTTTCTCACCTACATCGAAGAACCCGACGCGATCCAGTTCCTCCGGCACCGCATCGGTGTGGAGAACATCCTGTGGTCCACCGACTATCCGCACCCCGTCTCCAGCTGGCCGAACTCGCGCGCGCTCGTCGAGGCGCAATTCGAGGGGGTACCCGACGCCGAGCGCGAGCTGATCGTGGCGGGCAACGCGGCGCGTGTCTGGAACCTCTGAACCGGTGGTCGACCCGATCATTCAGCACGACGACCGCTACTTCTGGGACGGCATAGCCGTTCACCGGCTGTTGATTCAGCGCTGCGTCGCGTGCCACACGCTTCGCCACCCGCCCGCCCCGATGTGCGGCGTGTGCGGTTCGCTCGAGTGGGACGCGCAGGAGTCGAGCGGGCGTGGCCGGGTGCTCACGTGGATCCTGTCGCGGCATCCGAACGCGCCTGACGAGAATGCGCGCGTCGTGGTGCTGGTCGAGCTCGACGAGGGTGTGCGCGTGGTGTCGAACCTCGTCGACGTGCCCAACGACGATCCCTACGCCGAGTACGACGACATGGCCGTCGCGGTCGACTACCGCGAGCGCGACGGCGTGCTGCTACCGGTGTTCCACCCGGTGGGGAAGTTGTGAACGGCGACACGATCGTCGCCGGCATCGGCCAGACCGAGTTCTCCAAGGACTCGGGTCGAAGCGAGCTGCAGCTCGCGGCCGAGGCGGGGCGTGCCGCGATCGTCGATGCCGGCCTCTCTCCCGCCGACATCGACGGGCTGGTGACCTTCACGCTCGACTCGAGCGGCGAGCTCGATCTCATGCGCGCGCTCGGCATGCAGGAGGTGCGCTACTGGTCCCGCACGCCGTATGGCGGCGCGGGTGCGTGCACCACCGTGCAGCACGCGGCGATCGCGGTCGCCTCGGGTGCCGCGAACGCGGTGCTCGTGTACCGCGCGTTCAACGAGCGGTCGGGCCGTCGCTTCGGCCAACCACCGCCTCGTCCACCGGCCCGCACCCTCGACTGGTACTCCACCTTCGGGATCAGAACCCCGGCCCAGATGTACTCCCTGTGGTTCCGTCGCTACATGGACGACTACGGCGTGACCAACGAAGACTTCGGCCGCTACACGGTCGTCGCCCGTCGCCATGCGGCCACGAACCCGAACGCGTGGTTCTACGAGCGTCCGATCACGCTCGACGACCATCAGCAGTCGCGCTGGATCGTGGAGCCGGTGCTGCGGCTGCTCGACTGCTGTCAGGAGAGCGACGGCGGAGTTGCGCTCGTCGTCACGCGTGCCGATCGCGCGCGCGACCTGCCGCAACCGGCGGTGAGCATCGAGGCCGCGGCCGACGCACATCTCGGCCACGGGGGAGTGATGTACAACTACTACCACCCCGACCTCGCGACGTTCCCGGAAGCGGAGTTCCTCGGCCGTCAGCTCTGGGAGCGATCGGGGCTCGGGCCCGACGACATCGACGTGGCGATGCTCTACGAGAACTTCAGCCCGATCGTCTTCTACCAACTCGAGGCGTTCGGCTTCTGCAAACGTGGCGAGGCGAAGGACTTCATCGCCGACGGCAACATCGATCTCGACGGCGCGCTGCCCGTCAACACCAATGGTGGCCTCCTCGGTGAGGCGTACATCCACGGCTTGAACAACATCCTCGAAGGTGTGCGCCAGGTGCGCGGCACCGCGGCGAACCAGATCGCCCGCGTCGACCACGTGCTGGTCGCGGCGGGTCAGAGCGGTCTCGTGCTCGGCCATGCGTGACGCAGGGAGATGAGATGACCGGCGTGCTCGCCGACCTGAAGGTGCTCGATATGTCGTGGGGCATCGCGGGGCCGCTGGCCGGCATGCTCCTCTCCGACCACGGCGCGCAGGTCACCAAGATCGAGCCGCCCGGCGGTGACCCGTTCCGCACTCTTACGGGCGCGCGCGTCTGGAACCGTGGGAAGCGCAGCGCGGTGCTCGACCTCCCGGCCGAGCGTGACGTGTTGCTCGCGCTCGCCGAGGATGCCGACGTGCTGCTCGAGAGCTTTGCGCCCGGCACCACCGATCGTCTCGGCATCAGCTACGCCACGCTCCACGCCCATAATCCAGCGCTCGTGTACTGCTCGATCACCGCGTACGGCCGCGACACGCGCCATGCGCAACGCCCGGGCTACGACGCGCTCGTCGCCGCGCGCACGGGTATGCAGTGGGAGCAGCGCGGGTGGCGTGGCGGCGCGATCGCGCGGATGACGGGCGGCGAGCCGAACCTTCCCGATCTGGAGCCGCCCGAGGGCTGCTGGGACGGCACCGACCGGCCCGGACCCCTCTTTCCGTACTCCACGTGGCCGAGCCTGGCCGCCGCGTTCCTCGCGACCGCCGGGATCAGCGCCGCGCTGCACGCGCGCGAAGTCACCGGTCGCGGGCAGTGGGTCGAGACGTCACTTCTGCAGGGCGTGCTGGTCGCGACGTGGGGTGGGTGGCAGCGGGCCGAGCACCCCGACGCGCCGGGCTACGACACCTGGATCTTCGACTCTCGCACGACGCGCGGTCTCTTCGAGTGCGGTGACGGCCAATGGGTGTGCCAGTGGGTGCCGAACCCCGCGTTCGCGCTCAGCGCGTCGCAGGGCAACGAGCTTCGCATGACCGACGACGCGCGAGCTCCGCGCGACGATCCGACTCGCATCAGCCCGAGTCCCGAGGAGATCGTCGTCCTGCACCATTACTACCCGCTCATGGCCGAGGCGTACCGGAAGTTCCCGGCCGACGATTGGGTGCGTCTCGGCGAACAGGTCGGCATCGCCATGCAGCCGATCCGCTCTCCCGAAGCGGCGCTCGCCGACCCTGCATTGCTCGCAGACGGGTGCGTCACCGTGGTGGACGACCCCGAGCTCGGCCCGACGCGCCAGGTTGGAATCACCTACCGGTTGTCGGCGGCACCGACGGCCGTACGCGGCCCCGCTCCGAGTGTCGGCGAGCACGACGATGAGATACGCGCCGAAGCTGCAGCCGGCGCGTCGCACCCGCGCATCGCGCCCACGGCACCCGCGAGGCGCTCTCTCGCCGCGCCGCTCGACGGCATCCGTGTGCTCGACCTCGGTCTCGCCGTCGCCGGTCCGTTCGGCACGCAGCTTCTGTCCGACCTCGGCGCCGACGTGATCAAGATCAACGCGCTGCACGACGGGTACTGGCATTCCACCCACATCGCGATGGCATGCAACCGTGGCAAACGCAGTCTCGCCGTCAATCTCAAAGACGCCCGCGGTATGGATGCGCTGGGCCGACTGGTGGCGAGCGCCGACGTCGTGCAGCACAACATGCGGTACGACGCGGCCACGCGTCTCGGCGTCGACTACGCGTCACTCCAGAAGATCAATCCGTCGTTGATCTACTGCCACACGCGCGGCTTCGAGCACGGCCACCGCGAGAGCCTGCCCGGCAACGACCAAACTGGCGCCGCGCTCGCGGGGGTGATGTGGGAGGACGGCGGAATGGGTGCCGGTGGCCGGCCGATGTGGAGCCTCACCTCGTTGGGTGACCTCGGCAACGGCTTCCTCTCCGCAATCGGCATGCTCCAGGCCCTCTATCACCGCGATCGCACCGGCGAGGGGCAGTTCGTCGACACGTCGATCCTCAACGCATGCCTGCTCAACTCGTCGTACGCGTGGCTGACCGCAGACGGGCGCGCCGCTGAACGCCCACACCTCGACGCGCAACAGCTCGGCATCACCGCGCTCTACCGCCTCTACCAAACGCAGGAGGGGTGGCTCTGCCTCGCGGCGGTCACCGACGCGCACTGGGAGCACCTCGGCAAGGCGCTCGGTCGCGACGATCTCCGTGGTGACGAGCGACTCGCGACCGCGGCGGGCCGTCTCGCGCACGATGCCGAGCTCTGGTCGACGCTCGAAGACACGTTCGCGACACGCACCGCCGCTGACTGGTTCGAGCTCCTCGACGCCGCGGGTGTGCCGTGCGAGATCTCGTCCGACACGTTCGCGCTCGGGGTGTTCGACGATCCCGAGCTGATCGAGCGAGGGTGGGTCACCAGCTATGAGCAGGGCTTGGTCGGCCGCCTCGATCAAGCCGGCTTGCTGTTCGACTTTTCCGAGACCCCGGGCCGCATCGCCGGTCCGCCGCTCGTCGTGGGCGACTCGTCGCGCGAGATCCTGCGCGAGATCGGTTACGACGAGCTCGACATCGACGCGCTCGTCACTGAAGGCGTGGTACTCGACACCCGCGCGTAGACACGTCGGCTTTGCACCCAAACGCGCGCGTACGGGAGCGGTTTCCGCACCCCGACGACCACTTTTTTGCGGACGAGCAGGTCGGCACGGTTCGTCGCGAGAGAACATCAGCCGCCCCGAGCGGCAGTCATATGCGTGACGTCAGTCGACGCGTCCGCCATGACCTGCCCTATGTCAAGCGACGAGCCACCGCTCTGGGACCCGATTGCTCGGGACTACGAGCGTCACGCAGCGATGTCAGCGCCATGTTCGTGAGCAGCTCGGCGAGCTCGTCGTCGTCGATGCGGCTGGTGAAGTCGGCGACCGAGTTCAAGAGCCCGAACACCGCGTGCACCGCGGCGGCAGCTTCCTCGTTCGAGTAGTCGGTGCGTAGCGCCGTCACCACGTCGGTCCAGATCTCCGCGTAGTGGTGCTGCTTTCGCCGTAGCCGTCGCCGGTCCTCGTCCGGGAGGTGGTCGCTCTCCTGGGAATAGACCTTGATGATCGCTCGATCGCGGAGCGCGAAGGCAACGTGCGCGCGCACGAGCGCGTCGAGCGCAGCGGCGGGATCGGCAGCGCCGTTCACCGCGGCGCGTGCTCCCGCGAGAAGTTCGTCGACGACACGGTCGATCAGCGCGACGAGCAGCTCTTGCTTGTTGCGGAAGTGCCGGTAGATCGCGGAGCCGCTCACGCCCGCGGCCGCGCCGATGTCGACGATGCCGACTGCATGGAATCCTCGCGCGGCGACGAGCTCCGCGGTGACGTCGAGTAGCTGGTCGTGGCGCCGGCGCCCGCGCGCGGTCGGAGCCGTGCTCGGCGCCCGCTTCAACGAATTTGGCATCAATACGACTTCGGCAGGCCGAGCGACTGCTGCGCCACGAAGTTGAGGACCATCTCCCGACTCACGGGCGCGATGCGAAGCAGCCGGAGCAACCCCCAGAGATCGGCGAGGCCGTACTCCGAGGCCATCCCGTTGCCGCCGTGGGTCTGGATGGCGGCGTCGAGGCAGTGCAGCCCGGCCTCTGCGGCCGCGTACTTCGCCATGTTCGCGGCCTCGCCCGCCGACGCGGGCTCGGCTTCTTGGTCGTGGAGCCACGCGGCTTTCGTGATCATGAGTCGCGCGAGCTCGAGCTCGATCTTGGCGGTCGCGAGGGGGTGCGCGACACCCTGGTGCTGCCCGATCGGCACGCCCCACACTGCGCGTTCGCAGGCGTACTCCGACGCGCGCTCGAGCGCGTACCTCCCCAGCCCGGTGCAGATTGCGGCGCCGGTGATGCGTTCCGGGTTCAGCCCGGAGAACACCTGGCGCAGACCTTCGTGCTCCTCACCGAGCAGTCGGTCGCATGGCACCTGCACGTCGTCGAAGAAGAGCTGGAACTGCTTCTCGGGAGCCTTGATCTCGACCGGGATGAACGTACGTTCGAGGCCCGGGGCATCGCGGTCGACGATGAACATCGAGAGTCGCGCGTCGCCCGTGGTCTCGTCGGTGCCGGTGCGCGCGACCACCAGCACCGCGGCCGCCTCGTCGACACCGGAGATGTACGTTTTCGTGCCGCGCAGCCGATAGGTGTCGCCGTCGCGCACCGCCGTGGTGGAGAGCCGGTGCGTGTTGGATCCCGCGTCGGGCTCGGTGATCGCGAACGCCATCTTCTCGCCCGAGCCGAGCGCGGGGAGCCACTGGCGCTTCTGCGCATCGGAGCCGAAGCGTGAGATCAGCTCGGCACAGATCGCGGCCGTGACGAGGAGCAGGAGCAGCGGGCACCCTTGCGCGGCGAGTTCCTCGCACACGATCGTGAGCTCGCTGATCCCGCCTCCGCCGCCTCCGTACTCGGGCGGGAGGTGCACGGAGAGGAAGCCGTGGTCGGCGACGGCCTGCCACAGCTCGTCGGTCTTGCCGCCGGTGCGAACCTGCTCGGCGAAGTACGGGTGGCCGAACGGCGCCGCGAGGTCGCGCACCGCCGCCCGGATCATCTCGTGCTCGGTGCTCTCGGCGAAGTCCACGTGTCGCTGCTTCTGGCTCAGCTCGCTTCTGGCCGCTTCTTGCGCCGCAAATGTGATTCGTGAATAACATACTGCGTGCCCGTCATCGCTTCCAAGATCGACGCGAGTGGCGACACGTACCTCGCCAACCGTGCCGGCCTCGTCCAGCTGCTCGCCGCGCACGAGGAACAGCTCGAACTGGCACGCGGCGGTGGGGGAGCGCGCTATGTCGAACGCCACCGCGCCCGCGGGAAACTGACCGCGCGAGAACGGATCGAGCTGTTGCTCGACCAGGGCTCGCCGTTCCTCGAGCTCTCGCCGCTCGCGGCGTGGGGCTCGCCGTTCCACGTCGGCGCGAGCATCGTCACCGGAGTGGGCGTGGTGTCGGGCTTGGAGTGCGTGATCATCGCCCACGACCCAACCGTCCGCGGCGGATCCATGAACCCCTACACGCTGAAGAAGAACCTGCGCGCGCTCGAGATCGCACGCGTGAACCGGCTCCCGCTGGTCAACCTCGTGGAGTCGGGTGGCGCCGACCTGCCCACGCAGGCCGACCTCTTCGTGCCGGCGGGGCAGATCTTCCGCGACCTCACGCTGCTCTCCGGTCTCGGCATCCCGACGATCGCGCTCGTGTTCGGCAATTCGACGGCGGGTGGCGCGTACGTACCCGGCATGTGCGACTACTCGGTGCTCGTCGACCAGCGGGCAAAGGTGTTTCTCGGCGGACCACCGCTCGTGAAGATGGCCACCGGCGAGGAGTCCGACGACGAGGAGCTCGGCGGGGCGGCGATGCATGCGCGCATCTCCGGGCTCGCCGACTACTTCGCGCGTGACGAGCTCGACTGCATCCGCATCGGGCGGGAGATCGTCGCCGACCTCAACTGGCGCAAGCTCGGTCCCGCACCCACCCGCGCCGCGGACGAGCCGATCCATGATCCCGACGAGCTCCTCGGCATCGCGTCAGTCGACCTCCGGGTGCCCTTCGACCCGCGGGAGGTGCTCGCGCGGGTCGTCGACGGCTCACGCTTCGATGAGTACAAAGCCGGCTACGGCACCAGCCTGGTCGCGGGGTGGGCGTCGATCCACGGCTACCCGGTCGGCGTGCTCGCCAACGCGCAGGGCGTGCTGTTCATGGCGGAGAGCAAGAAGGCAACCGAGTTCATCATGCTCGCCAACCAGATCGACACGCCGCTCGTGTTCCTCCAGAACACCACCGGCTACATGGTGGGGCGCGAGTACGAGCAGGCCGGGATGATCAAGGACGGCGCCAAGATGATCAACGCGGTCACGAACAGCACCGTGCCGCACCTCACGGTGATGATGGGCGCATCGTACGGTGCCGGGAACTACGGAATGTGTGGTCGCGCGTACGGACCGCGGTTCCTGTTCGCGTGGCCGAGCGCGAAGATGGCGGTGATGGGCCCGCAACAGCTCGCGGGGGTGCTGTCGATCGTGGCGCGCGAGTCGGCGGAGGCGGGCGCGCGCGACTTCGACGAGGACGCCGACCGCGCGCAACGGCAGTCGATCGAGGAGCAGATCGAGCGCGAGTCGCACGCGTTCTTCACCAGCGGGAAGATTTACGACGACGGCGTGATCGATCCGCGTGACACGCGCACCGCGCTCGGCATCGCACTGTCGGCCGTGCACTCCAACGTCGTCGAGGGCCGCCGCGGCTGGGGCGTCTTCCGGATGTGACGGTGACTTGAGCGTGCGCATCACGAAGCTGCTCGTGGCCAACCGCGGCGAGATCGCCTGCCGCGTGATGCGGACCGCGCGCGATCTCGGCATCCGAACCGTCGCGGTGTTCTCCGACCCCGACGAGCGCGCGCGGTTCGTTGCCATGGCCGACGAGGCGGTGCGCCTGCCCGGGAACGCTGCGACCGACACCTACCTTCGCGGCGACCTCATCGTCGACGCAGCGCGGCGAACCGGAGCCGAGGCGGTGCATCCCGGATATGGGTTCCTGTCCGAGGATGCTGCGTTCTCCCGCGCGTGCGAAGACGCCGGCATCGTGTTCGTGGGGCCGCCCGCTTCGGTCGTCGAGGCGATGGGCTCGAAGCTCGAGGCGAAGCGCCTGATGGCCGCCGCGGGTGTGCCCGTCCTTCCAGGGGCGACCGTCGACGCGGCCGACGAGGTGGGGTACCCGCTGCTCGTGAAAGCCGCGTTCGGCGGCGGTGGGCGCGGCATGCGCGTGGTCACGTCACCCCACGAGCTCGCGGATGCGGTCGACTCCGCGCAGCGTGAAGCTGCATCCGCGTTCGGTGACGGCACCGTGTTCCTCGAACGATTCGTGGAGCGACCGCGCCATGTCGAGGTGCAGGTGTTCGCCGACCAGCAGGGCTCGGTCGTGCATCTGTTCGAGCGGGAGTGTTCGATCCAGCGTCGTCATCAGAAGATCGTCGAGGAGGCTCCGTGCGTCGCGCTCGACGACGCGCAGCGCGGGGAGCTGTGCGAAGCCGCGGTCAGCGCCGCGAAAGCGATCGGCTACGTGAATGCCGGAACCGTCGAGTTCCTCCTCGATGAGGAGGACCGGTTCTGGTTCCTCGAGGTGAACACACGGCTTCAGGTCGAGCACCCCGTCACCGAGCTCGTCACCGGGCTCGACCTCGTCGCGCTGCAGCTCGCGGTCGCGCAGGGGGAGCCGCTGCCACCCGAGGTGTACGCAGTGCCGATGTCGGGTCACGCGATCGAGGCGCGCGTCTACGCCGAGGACGTCGCCGCCGGCTACCTCCCGGTGAGCGGCACCCTGCACCGGTTCCGCATCCCCGAACACGTTGGTGTGCGCGTCGACGCGGGCTACGCCGCCGGCTCGGTCGTGAGCCCGTTCTACGACGCGCTGCTCGCCAAGGTGATCGCGTGGGCGCCCACGCGCGAGGCGGCGGTGCAGCGACTGTCGAGCGCGCTCGCGTCGGCGGAGCTCCACGGCCCCGTCACCAACCGCGACCTGCTTGTCCGCGTGTTGGAGGACGACGACTTCCTCGCCGGACGCATCGACACCGGCTTCCTCGAGCGCCTCGCTCCTGTCGACGATGGACCGCGCGCCCGAGTCGTCGCGCACCACGCGATTGCGGCCGCGCTCGCAGCGCGCGCCGAACGTCGCGCGTATTCGCCATTGGCACGCGGCATCCCTGCCGGTTGGCGCAACGTCGGCCCCGCGATGCAACCCGAAGTGTTCGAAGAGGGCGACGTACGCGTGGAAGTTCGCCTCGAGCTTGCGTCAGTTCGGGTGGACGGGGTCGAGCGTGAGGTGAGGGTCTTCGACGCGCGTCCGGATGCCGTCGACGTCGAGATCGACGACGGACGGCGTCGCTATTCGGTGCAGCGGGTCGGCGACACGGTGTACGTCGACAGCTCGCTCGGCGCGTCGGCGCTGCACGTGGTCGACCGGTTCCCGGTGGTGGAGGAAGATGCCGCGCCGGGCTCGCTGCTCGCGCCGCTTCCGGGGAGTGCGGTCCAGGTCGCAGTCGTCGTCGGTCAGCGGGTCACCGCGGGCGACGTGCTCGTCGTGCTCGAGGCGATGAAGATGGAGCACACGGTGCGGGCGCCATTCGACGGCACCGTCACCGAGGTGCGCGTCGAACTGGGCGAGCAGGTCGACAGCGGCGACGTGCTCGTCGTCGTCGAGCCTGGCGAAGGCGGGGATGCATGAGCGTCATCTACGAGGTGGTGCGCGGCGTCGCCTGGGCAACGATCGACCGCGCGGAAGCGTCGAACGCGCTCAACGAGAGCGTGCGCTCCGGGCTGTTCGATGCTGCCGAGCGCTTCAACGCCGACGACACCGCGCTCGTGCTCGTGCTCACCGGCGCCGGCGATCGCGCGTTCTGCGCCGGTGGTGACCTGAAGGAGATGGCCGAGACCACCCTGCAGGTTCCGCCGCCCGACTTCGTCCCTCAGTTCGGACGCAACATCGAGGTCACGAAGCCAACGATCTCCGCGGTCAACGGTGTTGCCTACGCGGGCGGTTTCTTGCTCGCGATGATGTGCGACCTCTGCGTCGCCGCGGAACACGCTCGGTTCGCGATCACCGAGGCCAAGGTTGGGCGCGGAGTGCCGTGGGGAGTGCGATTGCCGTGGCTGCTCCCGCCGCGCGTCGCCATGCAACTCTTGCTGACCGGCGACCCCATCGACGCGCGCCGCGCCTATGAGCTCGGTCTCGTGAACGAGGTGGTACCGACGGCCGAGCTGCGCGGCACTGCGCAGCGCCTCGGCGAGACGATTGCCGCGAACGCGCCGCTCTCGGTCGCGGCCGCGAAGCAGATGATCCGTCGCGACGTGTGGGACGCCCGTGGCACTGACGCGTTCGATTGGGCCGAGCACCTCTGGGAGTCGGTATATCGGAGCAAGGACGCGCAGGAGGGGCCCCGTGCCTTCCGCGAACGGCGTCCGCCGCGCTGGCAGGGGAAGTAATCGGAATGGGGGTCGACATGCACGCGCTCGCCGACGACCTCGTGTCCGAGACGCGCGCGCTCGAGGGGTTGCTCGATCCGCTCACGGAAGCCGAGTGGGAAAGCGCGACCCCGGCCGAGGGCTGGTCGATCCGCGACCAGGTGAGCCACCTTGCATACTTCGATGAAGCGGCCACGTTGTCAGCAGTTGACCCCGACGCGTTCCGGCACGCAGCCGAAGCGGAGCTCGCCGACATCGACGCGTTCACCGCGCGCGTCGCGGCCGAGCATCGCGATCGAACGGGCGAAGAGCAGTTGGCATGCTTCCGTGATGTGCGGGCGCGCATGATCGACGTCATGGCGACGCTCGATCCCTCGCTTCGGGTCCCGTGGTACGGATCGGAGATGAGCGCGGCGTCGTCGCTCACCGCGCGGATCATGGAGACGTGGGCCCACGGTCAGGACGTTGCCGACGCGCTCGCGACCACGCGCGCCCCCACGCCCACGTTGCAGCACGTCGCGTTCCTCGGGGTGCGCGCGTTCGCCAACAGCTATCGGACGCGTGGCCTGCCGGTGCCCGACACCGAGGTGCGCGTCGTGCTCCACGGTCCTGCGGGCGAGACCTGGTCGTGGGGACCCGACACTGCGAGCAACCGCGTGGAGGGGCCCGCGTTCGACTTCTGCCTGGTCGTCACGCAGCGTCGCCACGTCGACGACACTGCGCTCCGATGTACGGGTGACATCGCGATCGAGTGGATGACGATCGCGCAGGCGTTCGCGGGGCCACCCGGCATCGGGCGTCGCCCCGGACAGTTCGCGGGCAACTCATGAGGCCCGTCAACATCGCCAACAGCTCAGGCTTCTACGGCGACCGGCTCACCGCACCCCGCGAGATGCTGAGCGGCGAGCTCCCGGTCGACGTGCTCACCGGCGACTACCTCGCCGAGCTCACCATGCTCATCCTCTGGAAGGCGCAACAGCGGGATCCGGACGCAGGCTACGCACGCACCTTCCTCACGCAGATGGAACAGGTGCTCGGCACCTGCCTCGACCGCGGCATCAAGGTCGTCACCAACGCCGGTGGTCTCAACCCGCGCGCGCTCGCCGACCGGTTGCGGGAACTGGGCGAGCGACTCGGCGTGCGGCTGGAGCTGGCGGTGGTCGAGGGTGACGACATCCTCGACCGGATCCCGGAATTGCAGCAGGCGGGTGTGCCGTTCTCGCACCTCGACTCCGGCGTGGCGCTGGCGGACGCGGGGGTGAAGCCCGCGACCGCCAACGCGTACCTCGGAGGATGGGGGATCGCGACCGCGCTTGCCGCCGGTGCCGACGTCGTGGTCTGCGGTCGTGTCACCGATGCCGCGCTCACGGTCGGGCCCGCGGCGTGGTGGCACGAGTGGGCGCGCGACGACTGGGACGCGCTCGCGGGTGCGGTGGTGGCGGGGCACGTGATCGAGTGCGGCCCGCAGACCACGGGCGGGAACTACCCGTTCCTCGACGAGCTCGCGCCCGGCTACCCCGGTTTCCCGATCGCGGAGGTCGATGCCGACGGGTCGTGCGTGATCACCAAGCAACCCGGCACCGGCGGGGCCGTCACCGTCGGCACCGTCTCGGCACAGCTGCTCTACGAGATCGACGCACCGCGCTACGCGAGTCCCGACGTTGTCGCGCGCTTCGACACGATCCGGCTCGAGCAGGTCGATCGCGATCGCGTGCGCATCAGCGATGTGCGGGGAGAACCACCGTCGCGCACGCTGAAGGTCGCGATCAACTACCCGGGCGGCTATCGCAACACCATGACGATGGTGCTCACCGGGCTCGACATCGAACGGAAGGCCGCGCACGCGGAGACGTTGCTGTTCGAGATCCTCGGTGGACGCGAGCAGTTCGACGCGGTCGACGTCCAACTGATCGGCATGGATCGGCTGCGAGTCACGGTGAAGGACCGGGATCCGGGCAAGGTCGGGCGCCGGTTCTCGAACGCGGTCACCGAGCTGGCGCTCGCGAGCTACGCCGGGTTCTTCACCACCACGCCGCCCGGGCCCGAGTCCGAGTTCGGCGTGTACTGGCCCACATTGGTGCCGGTGCACGCGGTCGAGCACACGGTCGTGCTCCCCGACGGCACGCGCGTCGTGATCGACCCACCCCCTCCTCCCGTTTTGGCGTCAGCAGGTCGCGCGCTCTGCGACTCAGTGACGCCAAAACGGTTCGTGGGAACGACCGACCGCGTTCCGCTGGGGGCGGTGTGCGGCGCGCGGTCGGGTGACAAGGGCGGTAACGCGAACGTGGGGCTCTGGGCGCGCACTGACGGCGCGTACGAGTGGCTGCACGCGTACCTCACCGTCGACCGGTTCCGTTCGCTCGTCCCGGAAGCCGCCGCGCTCGCCATCGAGCGCTACGAGCTTCCCAACCTGCGCGCCCTCAACTTCGTGGTGAAGGGTTTGCTCGGTGAGGGCGTCGCCTCCTCGGTTCGCTACGACCCGCAGGCGAAAGGGCTCGGGGAGTACGTGCGCTCACGCCTCGTCGACGTGCCCATCGGCTTGGAGTAATCGAACTCCGCACCGCCGAGGCAATCGGTAGCGTGCGCCGGTGTCCTCACGAGACGCAGGTTGGGCCGCGATGGTCGACGAGATTGCTCCGGGTGCAACGCTCCGGCGCGTCCGTCGACTCGGTGGAGGCCTCGCCACCGACACCTTCGCGGTCGATCTCGACGGCTCGGGCATTCGGCGGCTCGTCGTGAAGCGCTTCAAGCTTGGCGACGACAGGGCGCCGATCGAGTGGGATCGGCTCTCCTTCGCGCAACGGGTCGACGCGCCGGTTCCGGAACCGGTCGCGGTGGATGCGGACGGTCGCTGGTTCGGCGCCGCGGCCATCGTGATGACACGACTGCCGGGGCGTGCCGACCTCGCTCCTGTCGACGTCGATACGTGGTTGCTGGAGCTGGCGGGCACGATGGCGCGGGTGCACGAGACTTCGACTCGCGGCGCCGGAAGTGCGATTCGATGGCTTCCACACGTTGAAGCTTGGGAGCCCGACACACAGCTTCGATCGACTCCTTTGAGCGACCGTGCCGTGGATGCCATCGAGCGGTACCTGCCGCGCGCGACGTGGCAGTCGGTCCTCACACACGGCGACTTCCACCCGGGCAACATTCTGTGGAGTTGGCGCGCGCTGAGCGGCGTCGTCGATTGGAACGCAGCGCGGCTCGGACCCCGCTGGTACGAGGTTGCGTATCTACGAGCCGACGCGGCACTGCTTCTCGGCGGCGATGTGGCCGATCGCTTTGCCCGCAGCTACTCCGACATCGTCGCTCAACCGCCGGTCGATCTACCGCTGTTCGACCTGATCTGTGGCCTGCGTGCCCGCCAGTGGTGTGGTGCCTGGCTCGGCGCGTACCGCGAGCAGGGACTGGTCGCGACGCGTCGTCAGTTCGCGGCCCGCGTCACACCCTTCCTGCAACGCGCGCTGGCCGAGCTCGGCGTGTAACGCCCCCTGCGCGACCGTTACCTCGCCGCCGCCTCCCGGAACCGCGTCGTCCGGTGCACCGGATCCTTGTCGAGCTTCGGGATCACGTGCTCGCCGATCAGCCGGATCGTCTCGAGCGTCCCGGCGAGCGTGTCGGGGCCGATGCCGAACACGAGTTGGTCGGCGCCCGCGCTCTCCCAGCGCGCGCAGGCCTCGAGCGCGTGGTCGGGCGTTCCCATCACCAAGCCGCCGCCGCCGAGCGCGCCGCGCGCCATGTCCTCGGTCATGTCGGGGAGGAGTTCCGGCCACTGCGGCACCCAGTCGGGGTGCGGGAACGTGTCGTGGTAGCGGTAGACGTTGCTCTGCAGGTACGTGGGTCTCGACGCGACCATGTCCCGCACCGCCGCGTCGGCGTCTTCGCGGACGTACGCGGCCGTGGTGATCATCACGTTGTCGTTCACGAACGCGCCGACCGGCTCTGCAGTGACGATGGCCAACTTGTAAGCCTCGACGACCGGGGCCATCTCCTCGAGGGACTGCACCGAGAACCCGAGCACGCCGAGGCCCATCTGCGCGCACATCTGGTAGCTCGACGTGTTCCCTGCGGCGTACCACATCGGTGGGTGCGGTAACTTGTACGGCTTCGGCAGGATCTTGCGCGGCGGAAGCTGCCAGTACTTGCCCTGGTAACCCTCGTAGGTGTCCTGCATCCACATCTTCGGGAACTCGCGGATCACGTCTTCCCAGATCTCGCGCGTCTTCGACAGATCCTCCATGTCGGGGAGGAAACCCAGGATCTCGTGACTCCCCGCGCCGCGGCCGGTGCCGAACTCGAAGCGGCCCTCCGTGAGGTGGTCGAGCATCGCGACGCGCTCGGCCACCTTCGCGGGATGGTTCACCTGGGGGAGCGGGTTGAAGATGCCCGACCCGATGTGGATGCGCTCGGTTGCCTTGGCGAGATAGCCGGACACCACGTCGTTGGCCGAGAGGTGGGAGTACTCGTCGAGGAAGTGGTGCTCGGTGAGCCACACGTACTTGAATCCGGCGCGATCGGCGGCCTCGACCGCGGCGATCTCGTCCATGAACGCGCGGTGCTCGGCCTCGACGGGATCGTCGCCCCTCCGGAAGGCCGGGTTGTACCCCTGGATGAACAGACCGAATTCCATGGCCCGAGGTCTACCACGCGGTCGTGGTTCTATGGAGGGGTGACGGGTACCAGTGAACCACCGATCCGGATCGTGCTGGCGAAGCTCGGCCTCGACGGCCACGATCGCGGCCTGAAGGTGGTGGCGCGCATCCTCCGCGATGCGGGCATGGAGGTCATCTACCTCGGACTCCGCCAGACTGCCGACACGATCGCCCGCGCCGCGGTCGACGAGGACGCCGACGCCATCGGCGTGTCGATCCACAACGGTGGCCACCTCACGCTCGCGCCGCGCCTCGTCGCGGCCGCGCGCGACGCCGGGCTCGACACTCCGATCGTGCTCGGCGGGATCGTGCCCGACGCCGACGTGCCGGTCCTCGAAGAGGCCGGCATCGCTGCGGTGCTCGGCCCGGGTGCCTCGGCCGACGAGGTCGTCGCAGTCGTGCGTGGTGCGGTCGCGAGAACGGCCTGAACGCGGAACGGAGGCCGCTCGCGCGGCCTCCGTTCCTGCACGCGGCGTTGATCGTGCCGACCCGTTAGCTCTTGGTGCTTGGGCACCCCTTGCACGGGTAGTCGGGTACCGTGTCGGATGCGGGGAGCCCGTTGAACTCGGAGATCGAGTTGCTCGGGTCGAACAGCTTGGGCTCGCCCTTCTTCCACTCGCCGGCCTTGTAGCGCTTGGCGTTGTCGATGTACATGAACCGGCCGGTGCCCTCGTCGAACAGGATCTTGCCCTTGCCGGTCAGCGTGGGGTTCCACCACATGATGGCGTAGTCGAGCCCGACCTGGGAGTACTCGTCGTACGGGAGGTCGGCCGCCGGACCCTGCGCGAACATGAAGCTCTGCACCTGGTTGCTCGCGGCGCCGCCGAAGAGCGGCATGCTGAACAGGCCCTGCTGGAAGTTCTTCGGCGTGAGCTTCGGTCCTGCGAGACTCACCCCTGCGTTCAGGAGGTAGAGGGTCCCCACGGTGCCGGCCGAGTAGACGCCCTGGTTCTTGCCCCAGTACCAGTTGAACCAGTTCACCTGCGGGTCGTCGATGCCGGAGACGTAGAGCGGCAGGTCGCCGAGACCGAACACGTGCTTCATCTGCTCGGGGGCCTGCAGCTGGAGGATCCGCGCCGTGATCTCGATGTCTTGGGCGCCCAAACCCGTGAACAGCCACTCGGGGTGGTAGTCGAGGCTGTCGGCCGCCTTGAGCAGCTGCTGGTTCATGCCGAACGACGTGAACATCAACACCGTGGTGACGCCTGCGTCCTTGAGCTTGGCGACGAGGACCGGCGCCTCCTCCTGGTTCTTCGCCGCGATCTGGCTCGTGTCGAGCGGCACGCTGTAGACGACCTCGCCGCCATTCGCCATCGTGAGGCCTTCCTTCTTCGCCGTGCTCGTGAAGTACTGCCAGTCGATGCCGCTCTCGGGGCGGATCAAGCCGAACACGCGCTTCTTGGTGGTGAAATCGCCCGACCACTTCGCGGTCTCGCCCTTGAGCTGGCGGGCGGCGAACTGCGCGGCGTTGATCGCTGTCGCGTTGTTGTCGAAGCCGCCGAGGTACCGGTACGGCGCCTGCTTGTCCGCTTCCGCGTTGGTGATGCCACCCCCGAACACGATGATCTTCTTGGCGACGAGGTCGGCCGCGAACACCTGCCCGCCGCCGGCGGTACCCGCGCTGCTCACCACGATGAAGGGCTTCTTCTCGGCCACGTTGAGTGCGTCGGCGCGCTGCGCAGCCTCGTCGGGTCCCGTCGGATTGACGGTCACGAACTCGAACTGCCGTCCCCACAAGTTGAAGTTGTGGCTCAGGACCGTCTGCCAGTCCGGGTACGACTCCTCGATGAACGCGGGCTGTCCGGTCGCGTGGTTCACCGGCGCCGAGCCGCCGGGCTGGTTCCGCGCCGTGTTCTGCTGGTCGTGATTCCCCAGTAGGAGCACGACCTTGATCGTCTTGCCGGTGACGCCCATGGTGGTTGCCCCGCCGTTGCTCTCGCCCTTCTTCAACGGGCGCGTGCACGGAGCACGCTGCTGGTAGGGATAGGCGAGCCTGCCGTCGGGACCGCACTGCGGCGAGTTCTTCGCTGCTGCCGTCCCCACTCCGGCCGCCGGCACCGTCGGGGCCGGTGCGGCGCCCGCGACGGAGGCCATCGCAGCCACAAGCGCCAAGACGATCAACAGAACGACGGCGACGAAACCCTTGCGGTGGGTACGTCGAGGTGTGGCCAGATCACTCATGGAGCCCCCCATATCCGAGCCCGACCGTCGTCGGCCGGGCGTCGTCCGGTTAATACTGCACATCACATCCCGGTTTGCCAAGTCACCCCCTGTGACCTGCACCATCCTTGCCCCCGAGTCCCGCTGCTGGGAGGATCAAGGGGTTGCGGCCCGGCTCGTGGGCCGGCGAAGGGGATACCACCAATGGCCGACAAGCCCAGCTATCTCGGAATGCTCAACGCGATCTACATGGGAGAGCAGCGCGGCTACGAGTACCTGTCGGCGTGGGCCGACGTCACACCCGACCCTGACGTGCGAGCGGTGCTGCGCAAGGTTGCGCTCCGCGAGGGTGAGCACGCGTTGGCGTTCGCGAAGCGCATCAACGAGCTCGGATTCGAGGCGCGCGACGACGGCCCCAGTGCAGAGTTCCAGCGCAAGCTCGCGATCGTCACGTCGGACGATTCCGACCTCGAGAAGATGGACACGCTCGGCTACAACTTCAGCGATCCGGCCAAGCCCTCGGACGAAGGCGACGTCTTCGTCAACATGTTCCGCGACACGACGATCGACATCCAGACCGGCGAGCTCCTCGGCCGCTACATCGCCGAGGAACGCGACACCGGGCGTCTGCTCCGTTCGTGCTACGGGATCCTGTGTGAGCGCGCGCAGAGCGGGATCCCGGGCTCCGACCCGAGCACCGATCGGCTCGCCGGCCTCGAAGCCAAGGTTGACGCGGTGTGCCGAGGGGTAGAGGAGCTGCGTCAGATCGTCTGCGCGCAGACCATGCCCGCGCCGTCATGAGTGAGCTCCCCACCGCGACACTGGGCCGCACGGGCCTCGAGGTCACCAAGCTCGGGTACGGCGCCATGGAGTTGCGGGGCGGCGACCGTGCGGACAGCGCCGGTCAGATCCTCAACGCGGTGCTCGACGCCGGCATCAACTTCATCGACACGTCGCCCGACTACGGCGTGTCCGAGGAGTTGATCGGCGAGCACATCTCGAACCGGCGCGACGGGTTCTTCCTCGCGAGCAAGTGCGGGTGCCCCGTGAACCAGCCGCCGCCCGCCGAGGGCCAGCGACCACCGCACGTCTTCACGCCCGAGAACATCCGTGCCGCCGTCGAGCAGAGCCTCCGGCGCATGCGCACCGACCATCTCGACCTCGTCCAGTTCCACATCAGCCCGTCGCGCGACATGCTGGAAGAGAACGGCGCGGTGGAGGCGCTCACGGAGCTGCGCGACGAGGGCAAGACCCGCTTCATCGGGATGTCGGGCACGCTGCCGAACCTCACCGACCACATCGCGATGGGCGTGTTCGACGCGTTCCAGATCCCCTACTCGGCGCTCGAGCGCGAACACGAGGGCGCGATCCGCGACGCGGCCGTTGCCGGGTCCGGCACGATCATCCGCGGCGGTGTCGCGCGCGGCGCCCCTTCCGTCGACGATTCGACGCTCGCGAGCTATCCCGACTTCTGGCGGCCGATGGTCGAGGCGCGACGCGATCGGTGGGAGCAGGCCGACCTCGACGACCTGCTCGACGGGATGACGCGAATGGAATTCATGCTGCGCTTCACGCTCAGCCATCCGGAGATGCACACCACGATCGTCGGTACCGCGAACCTGCAGCACCTCGCCGACAACGTCGCTGTCGCACGGAAGGGTCCGCTCTCGCCCGACGCGTACGAGACCGCGAAGCAGCGCCTCGCCGCCGCGCCCTGAACTTACGCGTTATGGCACGGATTCCGTGCCATAACGCAGGTGATTAGCCCGAGGGCATCGGGTTCAGCAGGAAGTTGTAGCCCTGGACTCGTTGTCGAGGTCGCACTCGACGTACTGGGCAACCGGCGCCGACACCGGTTTGATGTGGAGCCCGATCACGTTGGCGCCCAGGTCACACAGGATCTGCGCGGCGGCGCCGCCCATTCCCTGCGCGGCGCCGGTGACGACGACGTTCTTTCCCTCGTACTGCAGGGGATCTTCCATCAGTCCCGATCACTCCTTTCGGCTATCGCGGTGGGAAGCGCACGGCTCCGTCGAGCCGGATCACTTCACCGTTGAGCATCGGGTTGTCGACGATCTGCTCGACGAGCATCGCGAACTCGTGGGGGTGTCCGAGGCGCTTCGGGAACGGTTGCATCGCGACGAAGCCGTCGATCATCTCTTGGCGCGCGTTCGCCATCGCCGGGGTGAGAAACGTCCCCGGCGCGATCGTCACCACCCGTACGCCGATCACCGCGAGGTCGCGCGCAGCCGGCAGCGTCATACCGATGACGCCGCTCTTGGCGGCCGAGTACGCGGCTTGCCCGATCTGGCCCTCGAACGCCGCGATCGACGCGGTGTTCACGATCACGCCCCGCTGCCCGTCCTCGTCGGGTTCGGTCCCTGCCATGGCCGCCGCCGCGAGGCGCATCACATTGAAAGTGCCGAACAGGCACAGGTTTACGGTCCACACGAAGCTCTCGAGATCGTGGGGCGTGCCGTCGCGACCGACGATGCGCTTGCTCACCCCGGCGCCCGCGCAGTTGACGACGACCCGCAACGGCCCGCGTGCGTCGGCGACACCTACAAGCTCCTGCACGTCGGGTTCCAGGGTCACGTCGGCGTGCACGAACTCCACTTGACGACCGAGCTCGTCGACGATGCCCTTGGCGCGCTCGTCGTTGATGTCGGCGATCGTGATGTTCGCGCCGCGCGTAACGAGACGGCGCACGCTCGCTTCACCCAGTCCCGACGCGCCGCCGGTGACGATGGCACTCGCACCTTCGAGATCCATACCGGGATCGTGGCATACAGTCGCGGCATGAGCGAGGTCGCGGATCGGTTCCGTCGTCGCGCGGGCGCACTCACCGAACGAGTTGAAGCCGTGCCGCCGAACCGGTGGGACAACCCGACGCCGTGCGACGAGTGGGTTGCCCGCGACGTCGTCCGACACATGGTGGACAACGCGCAGCGGTTCCTCGGGTTCGTCGATCGCGAGCTCCCGCCCGGCCCGTCAGCCGACGCCGATCCGGTCGGCGCGTGGGCGAACGCGCGCGACGCGATCCAGGCCGGGCTCGACGACCCCGCGGTCGCCACGCTCGAGTTCGAGGGGCAGATGGGGAAGCAGACCCTCGAGCAGGCCGTCGACCGTTTCGGCAGCCCCGACGTCGTGATCCACACCTGGGACCTCGCGCGTGCGACCGGGCTCGACGAGCACCTCGATCCCGACGACGTCCACGAGATCCTGGTGGCGATGGAGCCGATGGACCGAATGATGCGCGGTTCCGGGGCCTTCGGTCCGAAGGTGGAGCCGCTTCCCGGAGCCGACGAGCAGACCCGTCTACTCGCGTTCATGGGGCGCACGGTCTAGGAGCGAACGGAAGCGAGCCGGGTACCCCGGCTCGCCGTGAGTGACCCATGGTCAGGCCTGGGGGGTATCGTCGGAGCATCCGACGATCGGGGGAATCACCATGACTGCGACCGAGCTGCGTTACATCGATTCCGACGGGCACATCCTGGAGCACCCCACCGGCATGCCCGACTACGCGCCGGCGGAGTATCGCGATCGCATCTGGCACATCGAGACCGACGAGGCCGGCGAGGAGTGGCTCCACTACAACGGCGCCGTCACACCCGCCAATTTCATGGCGGCGGCTGGAACCGCGGGCCTGAGCGACGAGGATCGCGCCAAGTCGTTCCGCGGTGAGCTCCGCTACACCGAAGTGCGCCCGGCCGCGTACAACGCCAAGGCGCGACTCCTCGACATGGATCAGGACGGCATCGACCTCGCGGTGCTCTATCCCACGATGCTGCTCGGTCTCCAGAGCTTCCGCGACGTCGACTTCGCGGAGGCACAGGCGCGGGCCTACAACGACTGGTGCTCTGATCACACCCAGGAAGGTGAAGGCCGGCTCTTCGGCGCGGGCGCGGTACCAGCGATGCACGAGCCCGACGACGTCGCGCGCGTCGCCGCCGAGATCCGTCGGGTCGCAGAGCTGCCGGGAATGGTGTCGGTGTTCATGCGGCCGAACCCGTCCGTCGACTGGCGGCCGTTCAACGACCCGGTCTACGACCCGATCTGGCAGGCCGCGCAAGAAACCGGGCTCCCGATCGCGCTCCATCCCTTCCTCGCCCCCGACCTGCCGGGCGCATGTGTCGGCCTGCGGCTGGGTCGACCGCGCAACGCCGACGGGAGCTACGCCGACAACTTCGACCCGAACCGCTTCGTCCAACTCGGTGACGAGAATGGCAACGCTGATCCCATGCAGCGCACGAGCGTGCTGTTCACGCAGGCGATCGCGAACCCGGTCGACGTGATGAGTTGTATCGCCTACCTGCTCGCCGGCGGCGTGTGCGAGCGATTCCCCGAGGCGAAGTTCATCTTCCTGGAGGCGAACGGCGGCTGGATCGTGCCGTGGCTCGAGCGTCTCGACCATCATTGCAAGAAGTTCCAGTGGGAGGTCACCGACCTGTCGATGCTTCCCTCGGACTACATGAAGCGCCAGTGCTGGATCAGCTTCGACCCCGACGAGGCCATGCTCGCGATGACCGCCCGGTCACCGCTCGTGGGGGCCGAGCGGATCATCTGGGCGTCCGACTATCCGCATCCCGACGCCAAGTTCCCCGGCGTCACCGAGGAGCTGGCCGAGGCACTCGAAGGCCTGACGTTCGCGCAGAAGCAGGCGATCACCAGCGAGAGTGCGATCGCCCTCTACGGCATCAGCTGATCACGCGCCCCAAGCGGTGAATCGTGCAGCTCAAAGTCGACGGCGCGGTGGCCTGAACGATGGAAAAGTTGATCTTCCTGTTCCCACGCAAAGACGGCCTGACCCGTGAGGAGTTCTTCGCGCACTATCTCGACGTGCACGCCCCGCTCGGTCTCGAGCTCACGCGCACGATGACGCACTACACGGTGAACCTGCGCGACCGCGGCGATGGTGCTGCGGAAGGTGTCGACGCGATCACCGAGACGTGGACCGAATCCGTCGCCGATTTCATGAACCCGAACACGTCGTTCGCGACCCCGGAGGACGCGCAGCGCTTGTTCGCCGACCACGACTCCTTCATCGGTGCGCCGTACGACGCGTACGCGGTCGACGAGCAGGTGCGCAAGGGCCCTGAACGACTGTCGCCCGGCAACGGGGTCTCTCCCGGTGGCAAGGCGGTGGTCGCGGCCACCGGCGGCGCCGCGCTCGAGTTGCTCGGCGGGTTGCTCGACCACGACGAGGTCACGCGCTACGTCGAGAACCGCGTCGCCGCGGCGCTCATGACCGGAGCCTTCGAGCCCGTGCATGCATTCGTCGAAGTGCATCTCGCGACCGACGGCGCGCTTGCCCCCGAGATCGAAGAGCTCGTGGGCCGCGGTGGCGCGGTGTACCGCGTGAGCGAGTACGTCAAGAAGTAACGCGAGCGAACCGTGACGCGCTCCCGCGCGCCTCTGCGTTGCTTCGGGGTGCTGAGCGATCGACGCTTGCGATCTTGCGCAGGAGGTCGCGCAGGCTCCGCTGCTCGGACGCGCTGAGCGTGTCGAGGAACGCGGGCGGCTCCGAGAGCTTCTCCATGGCGCGCGCCAGGAGCGCGAGGCCGCTCTCGGTGAGCGCAACCGTCTTGACTCGGCGGTCGCGCGCGAGGGGGCGCCGTTCGGCAAGGCCGCGCTCCTCGAGCCCGTCGGTGAGTGTGGTCACGTAGGACGCGTCGCAGCCCCACTGTTCGGCGAGGTCGCCCATGCGGATGCCGCCTTCGTCGCCGAGGAAGGTGAGCGCCTTCAGCATTCCCGGTGGGAGGCCGAGCTCGAAGGCGACGTCGAGGATGCGGTCGTGGGCGTGCCCGTCGAGGAACCAGAGGCCCACCATCGTCAGCCAGGCTTCCCGCCCCGCTCTCGTCGCCATGTCCCGAGGGTAGCCTGATCGTTGACCGTGGTCGACTGTTGTTCGACCTCAAGCAAAAGTTTGACTATCGTCAAGTATCTATGGCAGGGTTGGAGCCGTGACCGAATTCCTCGACCGTTACGGACGGTGGGCGATCATCGCCGGGGCCTCCGAGGGGACCGGCGCTTCGTTCTCGCGCCAGATCGCCGCGCACGGCGTGAACGTCGTGCTCGTGGCGCGCCGTCCCGAGCCGCTTGCCGCGCTCGCCGACCAGATCCGTGAGGCATCGGGCGTCCAGACGCGCACGGTCTCCATCGACCTCAGCCGGCCGGACGCGGATCGTGCACTGGTGGCCGCAACCGAAGGTCTCGAGGTCGGTCTCCTGATCTACAACGCCGGTGCCGACGAGTACGGCATGAAGTTCCTCGACGTCGAGGTCGACGACTGGGTCGCGATGGTGCAGCGCAACTGCGTCTTCCCGTTGCGCTTGTCGCATCATTTCGCGCGCGCGATGGTCGACCGCGGACGAGGTGGGATCCTGCTCGTCACCTCCGCCGCCGCGTGGGCGGGTGGAGACCGGCTCGCGACCTACTGCGCGACCAAGGCCTTCGACCTCGTGTTCGGCGAAGCGCTGTGGGCCGAACTGTCACCGAAGGGTGTCGACGTCCTCTCGTTCGTGCTCGGTGCCACGGACACACCGGCGTTCCGCGCGCTCGCGGCCAAGCACGGCACGACGGTCGGGGACATCGCCGATGCCGACGAGGTCGCGCGCGACGGGCTCGAACATCTCGCCGACGGCCCCACGTGGACCGCAGCCGCGCTCGGCGGCGGCGACGCCTCACTCGTGGGCGCGATGCCGCGACGCGACGCGGTGCAGCTCATGAGCGCGGGAATGTCCGAGATCGTGGGGGAGCCGTGAGCACCGCCCCAGCCGCGATCGTCGCCGACGGTCTGGTCAAGCGCTTCGGCGACGTCACCGCGCTGGGCGGCGTGTCGTTCGAGGTGCCCGTCGGCAAGGTGCTCGGCCTCCTCGGCCCGAACGGCGCGGGCAAGACCACGGCGGTGCGGATCCTCACGACTCTGCTCCGCCCCGACGCCGGCGCTGCGCAGGTGCTGGGGATCGACGTCACCAAGAACCCGCATCGCGTGCGCGGCTCGATCGGCTTGGCCGGTCAGTCCGCCACCGTCGACGAGAACCTCACCGGCCGCGAGAACCTCCGGATGGTGGGGAGGCTCACGCACATGGCGCCCGCTGATATCGGGCCGCGCGGCAGCGAGCTCCTCGAACACTTCGCGCTCGCCGACTCGGCCGACCGCGTCGTGCGCACCTTCTCCGGCGGTATGCGCCGGCGGCTCGACCTCGCCGCCGCGCTCATGCACCGTCCGCCGGTGCTCTTCCTCGACGAGCCCACCACGGGTCTCGATCCGCAGGGGCGAATCGAGCTGTGGGGCGTCATCGACGACCTGACCGCCACGGGCGTGACGGTCTTGCTCACCACGCAATATCTGGAGGAAGCCGACTACCTCGCCGACTACATCGTCGTCGTCGACCATGGTCTCGTGCTCGCCGAGGGCACGGTGGCCCAGCTGAAAACCCGGCTCGGTGCCACGGTGATCGAGGTCGGGCTGCGCGATGTCGAGGACGCGCTGGTCGCGGCCAAGAAGCTCGAGTCGATCGGCCCGGTCGCGGTGGACGGCAAGGTCGTGCACGTCACGTTGCTCGACGGCGACGGAGCCACTGCGATGCTCGAGACGGTGCGCGCGCTCGACAACGCAGAGCTTCAGCCCGCGACGCTGGCCTTGCGCGAACCGACGCTCGACGACGTGTTCCTCGAGCTCACCGGTCACGTCGCCGAACAGCCGTCGGAGAACGGTGACGAACCGATGGCAACTGGTCGCCGGCGGCGAAGGAAGGCCTCATGACCACGATCGCGACGCATCCTGACGCGATCGCGTCGCTCGCGCCGCAAGTGAGCCGTCCCCGAGTCGTGGGCGACGCGCTCACGATCGCGTGGCGCAACCTCGTCAATATCCGGCGCAACCCGCAGCTCCTCGTGTTCGCGACGATCCAGCCGGTCATCTTCATCTTGAACTTCCGCTACGTCTTCGGCGGTGCGATCAACGCCCAGAGCCTCGGCGGTATCGCGTACGTCAACTACTTGATGCCGGGCATTTTCGTGCAGACGGTCGTGTTCGGTGCGCTCACCACCGCGGTCGGTCTCGCCGGCGACTTGCACCTCGGCATCATCGAGCGGTTCAAGTCGCTACCGATCGCTCGCTCAGCAGTACTGAACGGGCGCACCGCGGCCGACCTCGCGCGCAACTTCTTCGTGATGATCATGATGTGCATCGTCGGCTTCGCGGTGGGCTGGCGGATCATCTCGGACGTGTGGGGGCTACTCGCCGCGGTCGGGCTGATCCTCGCCTTCTCCTACTCGCTGTCGTGGATCTTCGCCTTTGTCGGGCTCAGCGTGAAAGACGCGGAAACCGCGCAAGCGGCATCGTTCCCGATCCTCGCGCCGCTGGTCTTCGCGTCGTCGGCGTTCATCCCCGTTCAGACGATGCCCGGCTGGCTCCAGCCGTGGGCGGAGCACCAGCCGGTGTCGGTGGTGTGCAGCGCCGCGCGCGCCCTGACGCTCGGATTTCCCGCCGGCACCGAAACGCTCAAGGCGCTCGCCTGGATCATCGGCATCGTCGCGGTGTTCGCCCCCCTCGCCGTGCGGAAATACCGCAAGATCGCCTGACCCAGAACGAACGCCATCAGATGTCGCCGAGGCGGTCGAGGGGGAACGGCGGTTGGGCGATCGCCCGGACCGCGAGGCGGACGAGCAGCAGCGGGTTGTCGTCGCCCGCGGTGCGGTTGAGGTCGAGCTCGTCGCAGCCGGTGCAGCGATGCACGAGCAACCATTCGCCGTCGCCGCGGACCGCGATGCACAGCGGCTCCATCATCGAACCGCAGTCGGCAGCGCGGTCGCCCGGCGTGCTGTCGACGTGACGGCTCCACAGACACGACGGGCAATGGTTGCGATGTCGGGTGCCCTGCGCTTCGAGCAGAACGGTGGCGCGGCAATGGCCGCAGGTGAACGAGCCCGCAGTTCGGGTGCGGGCGCGCGAGCGATTGCGCTGGTCGCGCGACACGGGGGTACCTCCGATGAGCGCCGTACAGGTACGGCGCCGCGCGTGCCGGCGACGTGCGCTACTCCACTCGGGTGAAGATCAGCGCACGATGCACCGGGGTTGGAACGCGGCGCAGTTCCTTGCGGCAGGCACCGTCGTGATCACGCACCCCTCCATCGCTCGTGAAGCCCGGCAGTCTGGCACTCCGCGATGTCACTCGCAACCGAATATCGCCGCGGGAGGTAACCTCCGCGCCATGAACACCGACGACGTCATCGAGATCAATCAGGTCATGGGCCTCTACGTGCACGTGATCGACGCGAAGCAGTGGGACCGTCTCCACGAGCTCTACACCGACGACGGTGTCTTCGACCTCAGCGGGCTCATGGGCTCCGAGGTGCGGTTCGAGGGCATCGACGCGATCAAGGGCTTCCTCACGAGCATGCCGATGCCGCTTGCTCACATCAGCACGAACCACTACGTCTTCGAGGCCGACGGCACGGTGCAGAGCCGGGGAAAGTGGTTCATGCCCGACGAGGAGGGCAAGGTGAGCGGCGGCATGTACCGCGACACGTGGGCGCGCACCGATCGCGGCTGGCGCATGAAGGAGCGCCGCGTCTTCAACTGGGTCGGCGCCGAAGATGAGGAGATGAACGCGTGATCGCGGCGTGACTTGCTTACCGGATGATGGCCCGCTGGGAGTCGTCGCCCCGCACAGCCGATTCACAGCCTCGGACGCCGAAACTGGCTCCTGACGCCACCCCACAGTGCGGAAGGTCACGAATGTCGGAGTCAGGCGAACTGAACACTCCTCTCTTGCAGGCTGCGGCCGCACCGCCGCCCCCGGTCCTGCCGGCCGCGCCTGCACCCTCGCCCGCTCCCACCCCGGTGCCCAGTCACTCGAACTGGCGGCGCGTGCTCGCCGGCGTCGCGATCGTCGCCATGGTGCTCGTGGGCGGCGCGTTGCTGGGCAGCGCCTCACGCGGCGGTTCGTTGTTCTCGAACAGCGCCGGCGTCGCGCCGAGCAACAACCCTCCCACGCAGAACGGCCCCTCGGCCGCGGGATCCGTCAACCCGCCGAGCGGCGGCGCCAACACATCAGGCGTGGCCGGCCAGGTGTCGTCGGCTCTCGTCAACATCACGACCACACTCTCGGGCGGAGCCGGATTGGGAGCGGGCACCGGCATGGTGATCTCGAGCAACGGTGAGGTGCTCACGAACAACCACGTGATCGAGAACGCCGAGACGATCAACATCGAGATCGGCGGCAACGGCTCGAGCCACACCGCGAAGGTGATCGGCTACGACGTCGCCGACGACGTCGCGCTCATCAAGATCGACGATGTCTCTGGCCTCGAAACCGTTCCGATCGGTAACCCGGACGACGTCGTGGTGAACGACCCCGTCGTGGTGCTCGGCAACGCGCTGGGCCGCGGCGGCGAGCCCACCGCAACGTCCGGTACCGTCACCGCCCTCAACCGCGAGATCACCGCGACCGACGCCAACGGTTCGAACGCCGAGACGCTCAGCAACATGATCCAGGTGGAGGCCGACGTGCAGCCGGGCGACTCCGGTGGCGCGCTCGTCGATTCCGCCGGCTTTGTAATCGGCATGACCACCGCAGCGTCCACCAGTGGTTTCCGCTTCCAGCAGCAGACATCCGGCGTTGGGTTCGCGATCCGCATCGACAAGGCCCTGTCGATTGGGAAGCAGATCCGCAACGGTGAAGAGGTCGACGGCGTCCACGTCGGCGGACGTGCGCTCCTCGGCGTCACACTCCAGGGCACGAGTGGCGGGCGGGGTGGAAGCTCGTCTTCCTCCAACGGCGCGCTCGTGAGCGGCGTCGCATCGGACACGCCCGCCGCCGGCGCCGGCATCGAAGCGGGCGACGTCATCGTCTCGATCGGCGACCAGGCCATCGTTTCGGTCGGCGATCTTCAGGACGTGATGAGCACGTACCATCCCGGCGACAAGGTCGAAGTGGCCTGGACCGACTCGTCCGGGAGCGAACAGCACGCGACCGTGAAGTTCATCGAGGGTGCGCCGGCCTGATGCCGGGTCACTCCGCTCCGTCGTCCCGCTTTCCGAGCACGACGCCGCTTCGTTCCTAGACGCCGGGTCACTCCGCTCCGTCGTCCCGCTCTCCGAGCACGACTCCGCTTCGTTCCTAGACGCCGGTGCCGAAGACCTCGGCTTGGTGCTCTGCGACGTGCGGTGGGCGACGGGAGATCCGCCACGGCGACTTCGGCGCCTGGAACGGCGCGCCGGGGTACGTGATCGTGCGGCCGATGTCTTCGTGCTCCACTTCGACCGGAAAGCCGCGTGCGACGAAGTGCTCGTTTGCGAACGCTTCCTCGGGCGACCACACCGCGCCCACTGCGATGCCGCGCTGCTGCGCGCCCACGAAGAACTCCTCGGGTGTGAGGTGCTCGGCGAGGAACACGAGCGTGCTGCGCCCGGCGCCGTAGATCTCCGTGACGAGCGGGTCCTCGCGCAGGGCAGCGAGGGACACGCCGCCGCGCTCCACGGCGAGATCGAGGAGCACGATCTCGTCGCATTGGTCGCGCAGTCCGAGCCCGTCGACCCAGTTGCGCAGGTTTTCGAAGTCTTTGGCGTGCCGGGGTGGGAATCCGGTGTTCACGTACCGGCCGTCGACGCATCTGACCTGCGACTCCTGGGACACGAACGACAGCGCGTGCCGCCCGGTCTGACGGATGACGGTGCTCTTCGCGACCAGCCAGTCGAAGCTGCCGCTCTCCGTCGTGACGTTCGCCGCCGCGTGCATGCTCACGTCGATGAACTGCCCGCGCCCCGACACGTCGCGCTGGAGGATCGCGGTGAGCACGCTCATCGCCGCGAACGCGCTCGCGATGTGGAACGCCTGGTTGCCACCGCCGCGCACCGGCGGGATCGTGTGGTCGTCGTAGCCGCAGTTCCACACGGGCCCTCCACCCGCGAGCAGCGTGAGGTCGGTGGCAGGATCGTCCGTGCGTGATGTGTTGCGCCCGAACGGCGTTACCGACACCCAGATGAGTTCCGGATGGTCGGCACGCTGCTGCTCGTGGTCGAGGCCGAGCGCCGCGAGCCTGCCGGTGGGTTCGCCTTCGAGCACGATGTCGGCATCGCCGGCGAGACCGCGGAATCGAGTCGCGTCCTCGGTATCGTCGAGGTCGAGCACGACGCTTCGCTTCGACGTGTTGTAGTTCCACCAATAGAGGCTGCGCTCGGGCCCGGGTTCGTCGTCGAGGAACGGTCCGTAGGCGCGGCTCGGATGGCCGCCGGGCGGTTCGACCACGATGACGTCGGCGCCGAGGTCGGCGAGGAGCTTGCCCGCCCACGCCGCCTGCTCGCTCGCGAGCTCGACGACGCGCATGCCATCGAGGGGGCCGGTCATACGACCTTGTCCTCGTGAAGTGACGCAATCTCGTCGTCGCCGAGGCCGAGTACGTCGCGCAGCACGCCGTCGGTGTGTTCGCCGAGGCACGGGCTGCCGTGCTCGATCGACCAGTCGGTCTCCGACATGTGCACCGGGATGCCGTCGACGCGGACGTCGCCGATCTCGGTGTGGTGCGCGATTGGCCACAGCCCGAACTCACTCGTGCCCGGGTCGCGGTCGATGCGGTCCTCGGGCGATGCGACCACTGACGCGGGGACACCTGCAGCGCGGATTCGCTCCGCGGTGCTGTGGCGGTCGCGCGTCTTCGTCCACGCTTCCATCTGCGCGTCGAGCGCGTCCTGGCTACCGAGACGGCCGTCGATCGTCGCGTACCGCGCGTCCTTCGCCCACGGCTCGTCGATCACCGCCGCGAGGCGCGCCCAGTCGTCGTCGTCACGACACGCGATCGCGATCCATTCGTCGTCGCCCGCCGCGGCGTAGATGTTGTGCGGCGCCATCGCGGGCGCGTGGCTCCGGTTGGAGTTCGGCTGCCCCGCACGCCGGAGCGGGCGCCCGTTCACCGTGTAGTCGAGGAGGTCGGGACCGCACAGCGACAAGCCGGCCTCCGTGCATCCCATGTCGATCCACTGGCCCTCGCCGGTGCGGTTGCGGTGGATCAATCCGGCGAGGATCGCGACGGCCATGTAGTTGGCGCCCATGTGGTCCATGTAGGAGAAGCCCCAGCCCGCGGGTGGGAGGTCGGGGAGCCCGCTGCTGAAGGTGAGCCCGCAGATCGCCTGCACGATCGGCCCCCAGGTGCGGAAGCTCGAGTACGGGCCGCTCGCGCCGAAACCGGAGTTCGACACGTACACGATGTCTTCCTTGAGGCGTTGCAGCTCGTCGTACGGGAATCCCATACGCGCGAACACGCCCGCCGCGAAGTTCTCGGTGACCGCGTCGGACACCGCGACGAGCTTGCGAAGGAGTTCCTTGCCGCGCTCCTGGCGGAGATCGATGGTGATCCCGAGCTTCTCGACGTTGTGGTTGTTGAACGCGCCGCCGAGGTTCACGCCGCGCCGCTCGTCGACGTACGGAGGAACCCCGCGCAAGATGTCCCAGCTGCCCTGACGGACCGGATCCTCGACGCGGATCACCTGAGCGCCGAACGCGGCGAGAAACTTCGTCGCGCCCGCGCCCGCGAGCTGGCCGGTGAGATCGCAGATTCGGAGATGTGAGAGGGCGGACGACCCCGAGGTCGGCAGCGTTGGTGCCACGGCGGGGAATCCTAACGATGGGTCGCTCAACTGCGAGCCGGGGTACCCGGCTCGCGGACGTTTCGCTCCTGTGCGGTCGCAATACACTCGCCGGGTGGCCGCGGAGTACGTGTGGACCGGCGAATCGCTGGTGGTGCTGTCGTCCGAAGAGGTCGTGGATCTGTACCGACAGCTCGAAGAGGCCGCTGCGTATCCCGAGCGACGCCGCCCGAGCGACGCAGAGGTCGTGCACGTCCGCTCCGAATATCTCTGAAGCTAACGCGGAGCGGGTTCGAGCCGGAACACCGGGTGGTCGGCGGGGTCGGGCAACTTCTTCCAGTAGGTCTCGACGGTCCTGCCGGCTTTGGCGCGGTACGCGTCGATGATCGGCGGTCGCTCGTTTTCGGGCACGTCGGTCGCCCGATAGCGCTGTGGCCCCTGCTTGTTGCGAATCTCGACTGCTCCGGCGGTGCGTACGTTCCGCACCCACTCCGATTCCCCGCGCGTCGACACGATGTAGCGCGTGCCGTCGACGTCGATCGGGATCACGGGGATCGTCTGCTCGTCTCCGGTCGAGCGACCCGGAACCGCAAGTGTCTCGGTGCCCGACATCCCGGTCTTCATCGCGAGCTTGTTGAACACCTTGCTCGTGAATGCGGGAGGCTTCAGGTACGCCATCGGAATCTCAGCGGAGGTGGATGGGGACCTTCGCGTAGCCGCGCACGGTGCTGGTGTGCACCCACTCGAGCTCGGCGTCGTCGATGTCCCAGGTGGGGAAACGCTGGAGTGTCTCTTCGATTGCGATGCGCGATTCGAGCCGCGCGAGCGCCGCACCCACGCAGAAGTGCGTTCCGTACCCGAATGCGGTGTGCCGGTCGATCTTGCGGCGCACGTCGAACACGTCGGCGTTCTCGAAGTGCCGTTCGTCGCGGTCGGCGCTGCCGTTCAGCAGTATCAGCTTCGAGTCTTTCGGAAGCGTCTTGCCGTGGTATTCGAGGTCGCGGTTCACCCAGCGCGCGTTCACCGGCGACGGCGCCTCGTACCGCAGCATCTCCTCGATGCCGTTCGGGATGACGCTCGGGTCGTCGACGAGGATCGTGCGCTCGTGGGGGTTGCGCGCGAGCAGCACCGCGGCCCAGGAGAGCAACCTGGCGACGGTCTCGGTGCCCGCGATCGACAGGAGCGTGACGAACGCGCCGATCTCCGCGTCGGTCAGCTTGCGCGAGCTGCCGTCGAGCTCCTCGAGATCGGAGTGCACGAGCACGGAGATGAGGTCGTCCTCGGGCTCCTTGCGACGGTCTTCGAGCATGGCGGGGAGCATCCCGAAGAGGCTCTGCGTGGTCAGGTTCTGGATCTCCTCCGGCGTCCGCCGGCCGACGAGGCCGTCCTCGCCCTGCTCCATGTGGAACGCGCTGTCGACCCCCCGGCGCCATTCGTCGGCGGCTGCTTCGGGGAACCCGAGGAGGGCGAGGATCACGGCCGGCGGGACGAGCGCGGCAAAGTCGTCGACGAAGTCGAAGCTTTCCTCGCCCATAAACTGGTCGAGGTAGCCCGAGCAGAGCCGCCGAACGCGACCCTCGAGTCCGTTGATCGCGCGCGGCGTGAATGCGCGGCTCACCAACTTGCGCAGGTGCGTGTGCTCCGGCGGGTCCATGAAGATCATCATCCCGCCGCCGGAGGTCTTCTCGGGCGTCATCATCTCGACGACGGTCATGTGCGCCGAACTGAACGTGTTGGTGTCGAGCATCGCGGGCAGCACGTCGTCGAAGCGGCTCAGCGCGAAGAACCCGTACGTGTCGTTCCAATAGAGCGGCGCCTCGTCGCGCAGCCGCTTCCACACCGCGTGGGCGTTCGCGTCGACCTCGTAGTCGTACGGGTCGTAGTAGGGCTCGGCTCGTTCCAGGATGCTGGTCACGGACTAGACGTTACCGGCGGGCCGCCCGGAGCGCCGCCAGGACACGGGACGGATCGAGGGGCTGGTCGGTGACCGTCGCGCCCGCCTGCGCGAGCGCGTCGGCCACCGCGTTGAACACCGCCGGTGGCGCGCCGATCGCGCCGCCCTCGCCAACGCCCTTGAAGCCGCCCGGCGTGGTGGCCGCGGTCTCGATGTGGTGGCACTCGACGTCGGGAATCTCGGCTGCGGTGGGGATGAGGTAGTCGAGGAAGGTCGATGCCAGCGGATTCCCGTCGTCGTCGTAGACGTTGTGCTCGTAGAGCACGCCGCCGATCCCCTGCGCGACACCGCCCGCGATCTGGCCCTCGACGATGTTCGGATTGATCATCACGCCGCAGTCCTCGCTCACCACGTAGCGCAGGAGCGCGACGGTCCCGGTCTCGGGATCCACCTCGCAGGTGCACGCGTGGCAGGCGTTCGACCACACGCCGTCGGGTGCCTTGTAGCGGTACATCACCTCGAGCACCGGGTCGATGTCGTCGGGGAGGTCTCCCGGGTTCATGTGCGCAGATCGTGCGACCTGCGTGAGCGTGACCGACTTCGCCGGTGTGCCCACCACCGTGATCACGCTCTCCTCCATCTGGAGGTCCTCCGGGGCGGCCTCGAGGAGGTGCCCGGCGATCGCGAAGGCCTTCTCCGAAAGCAAGATCGCGGCGCCGTGGACCGCGGCGCCGATCATCGGGCCGCTGCGGCTCCCGCCCGTACCTGGCCCATACGGCGTGGCTTCGGTGTCGCCTTGATGGACGGTGACGTCGTCGAGATGCACGCCGAGGAACTCCGCGGTGAGCTGTGCGGTGGTGGTTTCGAGACCCTGGCCGTGCGCGCCCGACGCGATGTACACGTCGACGTGGCCGTCGGGCGCGATGCGCAGATGCGCGGGCTCGTTGCCGTACGGGCCGAACCGAGTCTGCGGCTCGACGTAGAGCGCGAACCCGATGCCCAGCAGGCGTCCGTCGGCCTTCGCCCTCGCTTGCTCCGCGCGGAAGTCGTCGTAGCCGATCTCCGTGACGCACTGCTCGAGCGTCTCTTCGGGGGACACGTTGTCGATGAACTGGCCACCGGCCGAGGTGTACGGAAGCTCGGATCGGTGGAGCACGTTACGACGGCGCAGCTCGACGGGGTCCATCCCGACTGCACGCGCCACGACGTCGACCATCTCTTCGCGCGCGACGGTTTCCATCATCCACGGCCCGCGGTACGCGGCCTTGCCGCACGTGTTGGTCCACACCTGCGTGGTCTTGAAGCCGAGCTGCGGAACGCGGTACGGACCCGTGAGCAGTGGGCACGACAGCATGCCCGCGCTCCCACCGCCGATCGGGTACGCGCCGGAGTCGTCGAGGTGATCGACGTACGCACCGAGGAAGTGCCCGTCGTCGTCGACCGCCATCGTGACCGTCATCTTCTCGATCCGCGCGTGCGCGGACGCGATGAGGTGCTCGTGGCGATCCTCGATCCATTTGACGGTCTTCTTGAGCAGGTACGCGGCGAGGACCACCGTCTGCTCCTCGCGACCCACGAACGACTTGAGCCCGAAGCCCCCACCGACGTCGCCGATCTGCACGCGCACGTTGTTCTCGGGGAGCCCGGTGACGCGGCTGAACGCGAGCCGGGCTTCGTGCGGGTTCTGGCTCGAGAACCAGACGTCGAGTTGGTGGTCGAACGGGTCGAAGCGAGCTACGACGCCGCGACACTCCATCGGCACCATGCTGTAGCGGTGCTGGCGCAACGTCTCGGTGACGGTGTGCGCGGCGCCGTCGAACACCTCCTGGAGCTCGGGCGCGATCGGGCCGCCCGTCATCATGGCGATGTTGGCCGGCCGGTTCGGGTGGACCGTCTCGGTGTTGGCCGCGGCTGACTCGTAGTCGATGACGGCGGGAAGCTGCTCGTAGTCGACCTCCACGAGCTCGGCCGCGTCCTCGGCGAGGTACCGGTTCTCGGCGATGACCAGCGCGATCGGGTCGCCGACGAAGCGGACGTCGTCCTGCGCGAGAGGGAAGATCGGAGCCATGAAGTCTTCGGCCCCCTGGAAGAGGCTCGGGAGCATCGATCCCGCGACCTTGTCGTTGATGTCGGCGGCGGTGAACACCGCGACGACGCCGGCCGCGCTCCGCGCCGCGTCGACATCGAGGCGCGTGATGCCGGCGCGGGCCACGTCGCTGCGCACGAACGTCGCGTGCAGCATCCCCTTGAGCGACACGTCGTCGACGTACCGGCCGCGGCCGGTGAGCAGCCGGGGGTCTTCCTTCCGGAGCACCTTCTGGCCCACGAAACGGCCGGCTGTCCGTTCGGGCACGGAGCCGGCCGTCATGGGAGTCGTGTTCACCATCGGCCAAACGTAACATCAGCCATCGTGGACGGGTCCGGGATCACCGCGGTCGAGGTTGCCGGGGTCGACGGCATCGGCGTGTTTGCGGACGTCCGCTACGAGCGCGTGTGGGGAACGGTGCGCGGGGTGATCGCCTCCCACGAGGACGTGGTCGGGCTCGACCGGCTTCCGAGCCCGTACGAATACGAGTCCGAGTTCGAAGTGCTGCGGCCGGTCGATCGTGGGCAGCGGTCCGCAGTGCTCGTCGACGCCGAGAACCGCGGCGGACCCTCGATGCTCGGTCTCGTGACGGGCGTGCCGTTGCGCGGGAGTCCGCCATCCGCGGTGACATACCCGGTGGGGATGGGCGACGGATGTCTGTTCGACACCGGCCTTGCGTACGCGCGGGTCCAATGGCAGACCGATCACTGCGCGAGCGTGCCCGCGGACGCGCAGGGGATCGGCCTGGTGATCGTGCGCGACTTCGGGCGGTATCTCGCCGACGATTTCGACCAGCGCGTGCTCGCGGGCGCGAGCCAATCGGCATGGTTCGTGAACACGCTGATCGCAGAGGGATTCAATGTCGACCCGGTCGACGGCACCGGGGTCTATGGGGGCGCACTCGCGTATCTGTCAGCCGGCAACTGGCTCGCGCTCAACCGCCTCGCCGACGACGGCGCGCCGCAGTATCCCTACGTTCGTCCCGAACGAGCACCACTCACCGCCGCGGAGATCCTGTCGCGTCCCGAGTCCGACCCGTTCTTCGTCGACATCACCAGCTACACCGAGTACTACCGGCTCCGGGGGAGTGTGTTCGCGTCGGCGTCGCTCCCGGCTCCGGCCCGCCACTACGACTTCCCGGCGCCGCACGCGCCGGCGATGCCCATTCTCGCGTCGGCCGCGTTCGAATTGATGGGGTGCAACGGCGGCGTGGAGATCCCGCTCAATCCGATCCAGTCGGGCGCGTACGCGCGGGCCCTGCTCGTCGGCCTCGTCGCCGATCCCGACGCGCTCCCGCCCTCGAGCTGGTTCGAGCTCGGGCCGGCGCCCGAGCCGTCGGAGTACTTCAACGCGTTGCCCGGAGTGATGCTGCAGGTCCCGCGCGTCGACGCCGACGCACAACCGATCGGTGGCGTGCGCTTCCCCGACGTCGAGTTACCGCTCGGGCGCGCCGAACCGGTGGCGCTGCCGCCCTGCGGCGCGTCGTCGATCACGGACGCCTGCGGCAACTTCGGCGGCTGGCAGCCGTTCAGTGCCAGCGAGCTCGCGCGTCGCTACGGATCCGTCGACGCGTATGCGGAGCGCTACGCCAAGCTCGCCGACAGCCTGCTCGCCGACGGCTTTCTCCTGCCCCGCGACCGCGACATCATGATCGAGTCCGCCCGCCGCCACTTCACGAGTGCAACGTGAACTGATCGGCGCACGGCTCGTCCGCATCTTGTCATCGCGCTCCCGCCAGAGGATGCGTCAACCTGCCGATCGGTGCTTGCCGTTGCGGCCGTCTTGGCCTACGCGATGGGCGGGGCGGATCCGTGAACCCGTTCAGGGCAAGCAGTTCGCGAGTGTCGGCCAGTGCACGCACCGCCGGCGCATACGAGTCAGGCGACGGTTCGAACCCCGGGAGGATGTGCTGAAACAGGAGCTGGTAACGGGCGACGTCGGCCGTGCAGAACTCGACGAAGCGCCGCGCGCTCGCCAGCAGCACCTTGGGGGGATCATCGCTTTCGAAGGGCTCAGCCACGTGCGCCGCGAAGTCGGCGGCGGCCTGGCCGGTCGCCAAGCTTCTCCGGGGAGAGCGGAAACCGGCGATCGCTCGCATGCGCGAGACTGCCGATCGGTGCTCTCATGAACGGCGCGGCAGTGAATGTTCTGTCGTCGCGTTCTGGTCGGGTCGCGCGCGTGACCGGTCGGGGGACCTACGCGGCGCCGATCTGCTGGAGGAACGTGAGCATGTCGAAGTAGTTCCGGCTCTCGGTGAGGGTGTCCCCATCGAAGTCGAAGACCCACACGCCCGGCGTCTTCTGGTGCTTACCCGAGGCCGGGATCTCCCCGTCGGCGGTAACCAGGGGACCGGTGTGGTTGCCCTCCCATACGACCTCGAGTGCGACCTGGTTGCCCGTAGCGATCGTGCTCTGCACCGTACCCGCGACGTCGGGCATGGCCGTCTTCCAGCCCCGCATCGCCTCGACGATGTCGCCAGCTCCCTCGATCGATCGCTGCGTGCCGTGCTCTTTGTATGTCGTGTCGCTCGGCAGCGCGTCACTCATCGCGTCCCAGTCGGCCTTGTTGAAGAGCTCGAGGATGTGCTTTGCCTGCGCGGTCGGATCTGCCATAACGGGTGCCTCCCCTTGCTCGCTGCGAGCCCGTCCCGGCTCGCAGCGCGGAAGGTACTGGCTCTCTCCGACCTGCGCAATCGTGAGGAAGTGTCCGATGCAGAGCCGTGGTTCCCTGGCACACTCCCGATCGGACATCCGCGACACTTCCGACCACAGGGTGCGCTGTCGTTCTGGGGGTCTCGGGACAGCGGGGCTGGGTTCAGTCGAGGTCGAGGGCGATGATGAGTGCCCGGTCGAGCTGGGTCAGCTTCGCGGGGCCGAGGCGGCCGCGTCGGTGAACCAGAACGTTCTTCGGCAGGGTGAACAGGTTGTCGCAGTTCACCGCGGAGTCGTGGTCCAAGCCCTCGTTGCGGCCGACGTCCACTTCGGCGACATGACCGTGGAACGGGCTGGTCACGAGAGCGCACACAAGGGTGCTGAGCATGGGGATCGCGGTATCACGCGTCGCGACGACGACTGGATGTGCGCCGACACCCGGGATCGCCGCGTCCCAGATGTCGCCGCGGGCGATCAGCGCTCGCTGGCGGCGAGGCACGCGGCGACCGAGAACGATGCGAGGCGAGCGACCAGTTGGTCGTCGTCGCGGTCGGGTTCGGCGTACCGGCGCCGGTACGAAGCGGTGATGGCGTCCTCGCCGTGGTTGCTGAGCCACTCGCGCACCGCGGCCGAGATGATGGCGCCGCGGGTTGTCGCGATCCCGGCCTTGACGGCTCGGTCGAGCGCTTCCACGACCTCAGGATCCAATCGAGCGGTAACAGGGATGCTCATTCCGTGAGCGTAACATCCGTGTGTACGTTTCGTACACACCATGGGCGATCGGCACCGCCAGCTCACGGATCTCCTCGCACGATCCCGGTTCGCCGGAGACCGCGACGCGGCTGCGTGCCATATTGCGCGCAGTCAGCCGAGAGATTCGAGCCACGCACGCACTCCACACGGTGAGTGCAGCGTGATCCACCCGAGGTGTGACCATTCCGGGTCGCGCTGGAGGGTGCGGTACCGGTCGGGGTATTTCGGGTACTCGTTCCAGACGAACCGCAGGATCGAGTCGTGTGCAAAGAACGAGTTCCGGATCGACTCGCGGTTTCCTGACCACAGCTCTGTGCGCAGGGTCGCCCGCCGAATCGTCCGTGTGAACACGCGCCGCACGACGGTGCGCCTCGGGAGGTCGAGGAACACGATGGTGTCGGCGCGCGGCCACACGATGTCGGCCGACCCCAACGAGAAGTAGTTCCCGTCGATGACCCACTCGTCACCGGCGGCTGCGGCGCGGAAGCGCCCGCGGAGCGTGTCGTTGTCGACCGGCGTCCAGTCGGGTCCCCAGTGCAACGCGTCGAGCTCGATTCGCGGCAACTCGAGCCGGCGAGCGATCTCGGTGGCCGTGGTGGTCTTGCCGGAACCGGGAGCTCCGACGACAATGATCCGGCGCAAGCCGCCGAGCGTAGGGATTATTCGCTCACGCGTTCCGGCAATTCGCGGCAAGCTCAGGGCGATGGCGTCGCTCCAGATCCGTCGCTACGAGCCGCGTGACTTCCAGCGCGTTCTCGAGCTGCACGTGCTCGGCCTGCGCCAGACCGGCACCGACCTGGGCCCCGGTTCCTGGGATGCCGATGTCGCGTCGCACGAGGCACTCGCCGCGAACTATCTCGACGTGCGCGGGGATTTTGTGGTTGGCGAGCTCGAAGGCGTGATCGTGGCGATGGGCGCGCTCCGTCCCTTCGACGACACCCGCGTCGAGATGAAGCGCGTACGCGTGCACCCCGACCACCAGCGCCTCGGGTTTGGTGACGCGATCGTCGAACGGCTCGAGCAAGCCGCGCGGGAGCTCGGGTACGACGCCGTCCACCTCGATACGACCACGCAGCAGGAACCGGCGATCGCGATGTACTTGAAGCGCGGCTATCACGAGGTCGGACGTGCCGCGCTCCGACGGTTCGATCTCGTGCTGATGGAGAAGCCGCTCGTGCCGGGGCCGCCGCCAGCCATCCTCGCGCAGCGCGTGGCGACGGCGTTTGCGCTCGGCGGCGTACACGGCATCGAACCGGTCGTCGGTGGCCTGCTCAACCGGATGTGGAAGCTCGACACCGACACGGGCTCGTTCGCGGTGAAGCAGCTCGTGGACCGGCCGTGGGTTGCCGACTGGTCCGCACGTCAGGCGCGCTGCTTCGACTTCGAGCTGGCGGCGCATGCCGCAGGTATCCCGATGCCACCGCCAGTCGCGAATCCGGCGACAGGCGACGCCATGGCGTGGCTGGCTGCGATTGGCGAGCCGCCGCTCCCCGTGGTTGTTCACGAATGGCTGCGCGGGGAGCCGCTGCCGCTCGCGGCGGTGAGCGCCAACGTCGCGCACCAGGTTGGCGCCGCACTTGCGCGGATCCACGGGCTGGGCATCGAGGTCATGTCCGCCGAGCGCGCCGCGCTCACGAGCGCACCGATGCCGACACGCGATGAATGGTCCGAGCTCGCCCGTCGCGGCGAGGCATCGGGCGAGAGCTGGGCCGCCGATCTGGCCGACGCGGTCGACGCCCTCGCGGCGATCGGGATACGCGTAGAAGAGCTCTCCGAGGTCCCCGGGCGTGTCGTGATCGGCCATCGAGACGCGAACCAGAAGAACCTCGTGATGGTCGACGGCACGGTGCACCTGGTCGACTGGGAGAATGCGGGAGCCACGACCGTCGAATGGGAGCTCGGTAGCACGGCGATCGACCTCACCGGCGGCAGCCCGAGCGCAGTTCGTGCGTTCTTCGACGGCTACCGCTCCGTCGACCCTGAACCCCTCCCACCGGTCGGCGACCACTGGCTGGTGCCCTGGCTGTCGAGCTACATGCATTTCGCGGCCTTCAACGCGCGGCGATGCCTCGGTGACTACGGCGACAAGCCCACCAATCTCGACATCCCCCGCCGCGTGATGCAGGACGCGCTCGCCGACTTGCCCTATCGGCTCCACCGCGTACCCGAGCTGGTCGGCGCGCTCCGAGCCGCGGTCAGCTGACGAGCGCGGGCGCGAGCGCGCGCCACTGGTCGAGCGGGAGGTTCTGGATACCGCGTGGCGTCGCGACCTGCACGCACACGTGGTCGGCGCCGGCGTCGAAGTGGTCCTGCACGCGCCGCGCGATCGCGGCCTCGTCACCCCACGCCACCACGCCGTCGACGAGCCGGTCGCTCCCACCGTCGCTCACGTCGTCGTCGGTGAAGCCGATCCGCTTCAGGTTGTTCACGTAGTTCGGCAGTGTCAGGTAGATCGTGAAGTGCGCGCGTGCGAGGTCGCGTGCGGCCGAGGGGTCGGTCTCGAGTACGACGGGCTGCTCGGGCATCAAGAGCGGCCCGTCACCGAGGACCTCGCGGGCCATCCGCGTGTGATCGGGGTTAGCCAGGTACGGGTGCGCGCCGCGCGTCCGGTCACGCGCGAGCTTCAGCATCTTCGGCCCGAGCGCCGCGAGTGCACGTTCCGCGATCGGTACGGGCGGGTCGGCCGCGTCGAGCGCGTCGAGGTACGACTTCGTGACCGCCATCGGTTTCCGGTATCGACCGGCTTGGTCGCGGTCGACGAGCGCGGAGTGGCTCACGCCCACACCGAGGAGGAACCGTCCCGGGTGTGCCGCAGTCAACGCCGCGTGGCCCGTCGCGACGTCGGCGGGATCGTGCATCCAGAGGTTGAGGATCCCGGTCGCGACCGTGACACGTTCGGTGGCGTCGAGCAGCGCGCCGCAATCGCCGAGGACGCCACCTCCGGCGCCGCCGGGTACCCACAGCGCGGAGTACCCGAGACCTTCGAGCTCCGCGGCCGCGTCGAGCGCCGCCGCGCGATCGCCGTAACGGAGCCCGCCACTCCACACGCCCGTGCCGTGCAGATCCATGGATGCCTCCCTGTCGATGCGTTGACGACTTCGCGTACGCTCCCGGAGCCTTGCACAGTAGGGAGCACGAGATGGACGACCTTCGTGGACGTGTCGCCGTGATCACGGGGGGAGGGAGTGGGATCGGTCGCGCGACGGCGCTGGCATTCGCGCGCGAGGGCACGATCCCGGTGATCGCGGACATCGACGCCGAACGGGCGCAGACCGTCGAGCACGAAGCCCGCGAGCTCGGTGTCGAAGCGGCGGGTGTGCAATGCGACGTCACGAGCGACGGCGACTTCGCCAGGTTGCGCAACGTCACGCTCGAGCGATTCGGCCGCGTCGACATCGTGATGAACAACGTGAGCATCATCCCGATCGGGCGGCCCGAGAGCCTGCCCATGAACGCGTGGCGCCGCAGCATCGATGTGAACCTCTTGTCGGTCGTGCGCAGCCTCCAGGTGTTCTTGCCGATCCTGCTCGAACAGGGCAGCGGCCATCTCGTGAACACCGCGTCCACCGCGGGGCTCTTCGCGTACGCGTTCGAGCGGCTGCCGTACACGGCGACGAAGTCGGCGGTGGTCGGTGTGTCGGAGGCGCTTGCCCTCTACCTCCGTCCCAAGGGGATCGGCGTCACCTGCGTGTGCCCCGGCCCGGTGGCCACGAACATCGCCGAGCAGATCACGTTCCACGACAACGTCCCGATCAACAGCCCGCTCGATCTGGAGGTCATGGATCCGGCGTTGGTGGGGGCGATGGTCGTCGACGCCGTACGCGCGAACACGTTCCTCGTGCTCACTCACGGCGAGAAGGTGCGCGACGTCCTCATCCGGCGCGCGCAAGATCCGGAAGGCTTCCTCGCCGCGCAGATCTCGGCGCTCGGCGACACGGCTGCGTCATGAAGGTCGGCATCCACCTTCCGCAGTACGGGCGCGTGTCGAGTGCCGACGCGATCCGCCGCGCCGCGGTGCACGCGGAAGAGCTCGGCTTCAGCGACGTGTGGGTCAGCGACCACGTTGCCATTCCCGCCGCTCAGGACTACCCGTCGCCGTTCCTCTACGACCCGCTCGTCACGCTCGCGTGGGCGGCCGCGGCCACGGCGCGCATCGGCCTCGGCACGAGCGTGCTCGTGGTACCGCAGCACCCGCCGCTGTGGCTCGCGAACGCGCTCGCCAGTCTCGACCGATTGAGCGACGGCCGGCTCACCATCGGTGTCGGCGTGGGATGGTCGGAAGCCGAGTTCGTCGCGCTCGGTCAGGATTTCCGCACGCGAGGGCCGCGTACCGACGAGATCATCGACCTTCTCCGCGCGTGCTGGCGTGACGACCCCACGAGCTTCGACGGCGCGTACTACCAGCTCGACGAGATGCGCGTGCTGCCGAAGCCCGCCCACGAGATTCCGATCTGGGTGGGCGGGTCGAGCGAGCCCGCGTATCGGCGCGCCGTCTCGAAGGGTGACGGCTTCCAGGCGATCGGGCTGCAGCCCGACACCGCGCGGCCCGTCGTCGAGCGCATTCGGCGCGACCGGCCGGATCTCTCGTTCACGATCTCGTTGCGCACCGGCTGGGACCCGCAAGGCATGGAGCCCGACGACATACGCCGAGAGTGCGAGGAGTTCGAGACCGCAGGGATCCAGTACGTGGTGTCGGCCCCGTGGCGCTCCGACCTCGACGACTGGCTCCGCTCGATGGAGCTCCTCGCCGGGATCACGGGCCTCGGGGCTTGACGGCCGGACCGTCTCCGCTATGGCCGAGTTGGTGCAGAGGGGCTGACACCGCCTCGAGAAACACTGAAGTAATAGCTTGACTATCGGCTGGATGCCGTTACACTGAAGTAGATGCTTCAGCAAAGCGCCCCCCTCGATCGCATGTTCCAGGCGCTCGCGGACCCCAGCCGCCGGGCCATGGTGGAACGGCTGAGCCGCGGCCCCGCCGCGGTCAGCGAGCTGGCCCGGCCGTTCGCGATGTCACTGACAGCCGTCGTCCAGCACCTCCAGGTGCTCGAGGGGAGCGGGCTGATCCGGTCCGAGAAGATCGGACGAGTCCGCACGTGCACCATCGAGCCGGGCGCGCTGCGCACCGCCGCGGACTGGATCACGGAGCGCCGCACGAGCTGGGAGCGTCGCTTCGACCGCCTCGGCGACGTCCTCGCCGAGCACCCCGATCCGCCCGACCAACCACACCCAAGGAGCAGGCCATGACCGCATCGTCCGTCACCCATGCCACGTTCGTCATCGAGCACACGTACGACGCGCCGCCCGAGCGGGTGTACGCGGCGTTCGCCGACCCGGTGATCAAGGCGCGCTGGTTCGCCGGCCCCGAAGAGTGGGGACCGGACGAGGGCGAGATGGACTTCCGCGTCGGTGGCCGCGAGACCAGCCGTGGCGGTCCTCCGGGCGGCCCGGTGAGTTTCTTCGACTCCCGCTACCAGGACATCGTGCCGAACCAGCGGCTCATCTTCGCCTACGACATGTTCCTCGACGACCGGTTGCTCTCGGTCTCGCTGGCGACGGTGGAATTCGTGCCCTCGGGGACCGGTACCCGCTTGACGTTCACGGAGCAGGGTGCGTTCCTCGACGGCCAGGACTCGGTCGACTCGCGCGAGGAGGGAACGCGCGGTCTGCTCGACCAGCTCGGTGCCGAACTCGAGCGACAGCTCGCGGTCGGCTGACGGCCGGCCCGGCGGGTCCTTGCTCTGGCGGGGGCCGGATGCGAACATATGTTCGTGCCAGTGCCTGCGACCGGCGACGCCACCATCCTGCACGCCGATCTCGACGCGTTCTACGCGTCGGTCGAGCAGCGCGACGATCCGCGGCTGCGTGGCCGCCCCGTGATCGTGGGCGGCGGGGTGGTGCTCGCAGCGAGTTACGAGGCGAGGGCGTTCGGCGTGCACAGCGCGATGGGAGGCGCGCAGGCGCGCCGGATGTGCCCGAGGGCGATCGTGGTCGAGCCGCGGATGTCCGCGTACTCGGAGGCGAGCCGCGCGGTGTTCGAGGTGTTCGACGACACCACGCCGCTGGTCGAGGGCCTGTCGATCGACGAGGCGTTCCTCGACGTCGGTGGACTCCGGCGCATCGCGGGCACACCGACCGAGATCGCCGAGCAGTTGCGACGCGACGTGCGCGAGCGCGTGGGACTCCCCATCACCGTCGGCGTCGCGCGCACGAAGTTCCTCGCGAAGGTAGCGAGCGGGCTCGCGAAACCCGACGGTCTGCTCGTGGTAGAGCCCGACCGTGAGCGCGCGTTCTTGCATCCGCTCCCGGTCCGGCGGCTGTGGGGTGTCGGCCCCGTTACCGCCGACAAGCTCCGCGAGCGGGGGATCACCACCGTGGGCGAGGTCGCCGACCTGACCGAAGCGATCCTCGTGTCGATGCTCGGTCCCGCGTCCGGGCGGCACCTCCATGCGCTTGCGCACAACCACGATCCCCGGTCGGTGCAGACCCGGAGCCGCCGGCGTTCGATCGGCTCGCAGCACGCGCTCGGACGCGCGGCAAAGTCGCCCGACGCCATCGACGCTTCGGTCGTCGCGCTGGTCGACCGTGTCGCGCGTCGGATGCGCATGGCGAAGCGAGTCGGCCGCACGGTCACCATCCGGTTGCGCTTCGACGACTTCGCACGCGCGACGCGGTCGCACACGCTCGATGGCGCGACCGCGCACACGGAGACGATCCTCGCCGCCACGCGTGCGCTCGTTGCCTCGGCGATGTCGCTGATCGACGCGCAGGGCCTCACCCTCGTCGGGGTCGCGGTCACCAATCTGTCCGACGACGATGCCATCCAGCTCGTGCTGCCGTTCGACCGGCATCGAGACGATGCGCTCGACACCGCGCTCGACGGTGTACGCGACCGCTTCGGATCGGCCGCAGTCACCCGCGCGGTGCAGCTCGGTCGCGACCAGGGCCTCTCGGTGCCGCTGCTGCCCGACTGAGCAGCCGATCTACTTCATGGCAAGTGGGTTGATTGGGGAGCCCACCGCGCTCGATTCCCAACGAACCGGCGTCGCTGGAGTCGGTATAACCGCCTTGAACGACGCCGGTTCGTTGCTGCGCGACGTCAGCCCACCGAAATCACGCGGAAGGCGCCGCGCATGAAGGGGTGGACGCGGCAGAAGTAGGTGTACGTGCCGGGGGGGAGGTCGGCGGGGGTGGTCCAGGTCTCGCGACCCGCCGTGGGCGCGCCCGCGTTGCCGAGCTGGCCGGAGTCGAACGGGATGCTGCCGTCGGCGATGGGATAGGCGACGCCGGTGGTCGCGGTGCACGGCGCCTTGCACGCGGTGATCGAGTGCCACACGCTCTTGCCCTCGGCATCGAGGTTGTCGAACGTGATCGACTGCCCCTGCTCCACCGTGGGTACCGGCTTGCGCGCGGTGATGTCGCTCGAGCCGTAGAGGAAGTCGACGATGTCGACGGACGACGTCGCGGCGCCGGCCGCGACCTTGCGCGGGTCGGCGAGCGTCGTCTTCTTGCCGCCATGGTTGTTGTTCTCCGGCAGGTGCCCGTGCGTGAGCACGCCCGGTTTGTCGACCTTCTTCACGAACGGGTCGTCGCCGCCCGGCCCGTTGTACATCCACACGACCGCGAGCCCCATCGATTCGTACCACGACGCGCGCGACGTGTCGTACGTCGCGCTGATCTTCAGGGTGTCGCCGGGCTGCACCGCAACCGCCCAGTCCTTGCGTGTTGCGGTCATCGACACATCCCACGACACCGCGCCCGCCGGCTCGTAGTACTTCGCAGTCGACCTGAAGAGGTGCGCGTCCAAGCCGTCGCGCTCGAGGTCGAGGTCGACGTGCAGCCCGCCGGGATGCAGATGCCCGAACGTGTGCACGAGCACGCCCGGCTGATTGACGGTCCACTCGTTCTTCGCCTTGCCGCCCGCGTACGGGTCGGTGGCCTGATCCGGATACGTGAACGTGCCGTGCGTGCCCGAACCCTTGATCACGTCGAACACCGGGTAGAAGCCGCCGTTCTGCACGTCCATCCAGATCGGGTGCACGTCCTTCATGCCGCCGGGCGGAGGATCGTTCGACGCGATCATGTCGACGTCGTAGGTGATCGACAGCTTGTAGGGCTTGTCGGTCAAGTTGTGGATCATGTAGTTGAGCCACCAGAAGTCGCTGCGCTCGTACGCGTAGCCGTAGCCCGGTGGCAGCTCGAGCCGGGTCTTCTCTTCGCCGACGCCGAAGAACCGTTCCGGCAGCGGGAATGCCGTCGCGTCGAAGCGCAGCCCAGTTGCCCACACGCCGTGGTGCAGGTGGATCTGGTCGACGGGCGGCGTCGTGCCGTCGGCCAGCTTCAGGTTCGGCTCGAATCCCACGATCCAACCGTCGATCGTCGGTTGGGGGATCGTGAACCTGTTGGTCTCGATGACATTCTGGCCCGGCTTGATGTCGAGCGGGCCGAACTGGAAGTGGAGGTGCCGGACGCGTCCACGCGCCGTGGGTGTGTCGCCGGCGTTCGCGGTGACCGCCGATCCGATGATCGTGAGACCGACGAGGCACGCGAGGACGACGGCCCGGGGGGCAGGGGACCGCATCCGGTCACGGTACCGGAGGCCGGGAGCACTTCCGTCGCGCGTCATCGCCAGTGATTCGCGGCATCCGCCGTCGTGCACCTGAGCGGCCGAATCTGCTCGAATCACGCCATGGTGCAGGGATCGACCGCGACCGATGCGCGCCGCCACTCCGCGGCGACGGCGACCGGCCTGGTGTTCGTCGCGATCGTCCTCCTCGCGTTCTGCGTCAACGCCGCGGTCCGCGTTCCGTGTCGCGACGTGTGCGGCTCCGACCTGGGTCGCCTCTACGAGACCCGAGGAATCGACCGCGACCATGCCCCGTTCATCGACCGCGACCTCGAGTACCCGCCCCTCGTGGGACTCGTCATGTACGCGGCGGGAGTTCCGTTCGACGGTTCGCTGCGTCCCTCGTTCCTGCTCAACGCGCTTGTGCTCGCGGCGCTCGCGGCGATCACCACCTGGGTGCTGTGGCGTGCGTACGGAAGTCGCGTGAGGCGGTGGGTCTTCGCGCCACCGCTGCTCATCGAGGGCCTGACGAACTGGGATCTCCTCTCGGTCGCGCCCGCGACCATCGGGCTCGTGCAGTGGGAAGCAGGCGGCGCGTTCTGGGTCGGCGTGCTGCTCGGCATCGGTGCGACCGCCAAGCTGGTTCCCACGCTCTACGTGCCGATCCTCGTCGCAAGCTGCGTGCCGTTCCGCGCGTGGCGCAGGGTCCGCGACCTCGTCGTCGGCGCGGCCCTCGGCGTTGGTCTGCTCGCGATCCCCGTGTATATCGCCGCACCTGACGCGCTCGACTTCTTTCTCACGTTCCACGGGAGCCGCAACCCCACCTGGGGGACGATCTGGTTCTACGTGCTGCGCGATCCCGCGATGCACGTGTGGGTACCTGTGGGGAGGCTGGCCGACATCGGGACGATCATCACCGCCACGCTCGTGATCGCGGCCGCCGTCGTGCTCGTGGTGCAGTCGGCACGCGCCCGGCTCCATCCGCTGTGTGCGTGCGCGCTCGCGACGGTCGCGTTCATCGTCGCCAACAAGGTGTACTCACCGCAGTACGACCTCTGGCTCGTGCCGTTCCTCGTGATGATCCCGGCGCGTTTCAAGCTCGTCGTGCACTTCTACGCGAGCAGCCTGCTCGTGTTCGTCCTCTCCGCGGCGATCTCGCATGTCATCGACGTGCCGGCCTTTCTCTACCTCATGGGAGCCGCCGTCGTGTACCGCCTCGTGATGCTCGTGTTGCTGGCGCGCGACTTCGTGGCCACCCCTGTCCCTGCGCCCGCATTCGTGGTCGAATGAACGCCGTGACCGATCCGCTCGACCGCGCCGGGCTCGGCGACGCCGCCGCCGCGGTGCGCGCCGAGTGGCGGGCCGACGAGGAGGAGTGGACCCGTGCCGCGGTCGAGCGCTGGCAGCACGAACGCACGCTGCTCGACGTTGTGCGCGAATGCATGCACCGGGGCGACACGCTCGCGCTCCGCCTGCCGCACGCGACCTTCACCGGCCGCGTGTGTGCGGTCGGCGACGACATCGTTGCCCTCGACGTGCTGGGGTATTCACGGGTCGACGTGCGCGTCACCGCGCACACGCCCCTCGTCGCGCGTGTGCTCGAACGTGCGCGCGCCGGCGGAACGCGCGGCGAGGGCGTGACCACGTTCCGAGCACGCCTGTTCGAGCTCGAGATGGACGAACGCGACATCGAGCTCGGCGCCCACGGTGCAGGCGAAATCGTGCGCGGACGGCTGCAGGTGGGCAACGACCACCTGATTTCCCACGATCGCGAAGGATCGGAGACCTTGATCGCGCTCGCGGCCGTCGCCTGGGTGCGACCAGTGTCCGAGTGATGGTTACGGTTTGACCGCGGTGAGCCGATCGATCAGCAGCGGCGCGAGCTCGCGCGCGATCTCGTTGATCTCGTCGGGCGTCCACACCGCGAGCGGGATGTGCGGATACCCCACGGTAACGAAGCCGTAATCGGGCATCCCGCTCACGCGCGTCATGGCCGTCGCGGTGCCGTGCATGGACTCGTGCACGACCGCAACGCTCGGGACCTTCTCCCATTCCAGTTCCACGGAGTCGCGCAAACTGCGCGCACTGCAGGAGCCTCAGCCACCGAAGCCGGCCACCGCCACGGTGACCTGCGAGATCAGGCGCTCCCAGTCCATCGGCTCGGGGGGCACGGACACACTCGGCTTGCGCACGAAGACCGCAGCACGCACGCCGGCGTGCGTCTCGAGCTCGCAGTAGACGGCGTGGAGGAGGGCGTCGCTCTCGCCGAGACCGTTCGATACGAGGCCGACGACCGCGCCGTCGAGCGACGCGGGCCGCGGCGCCTCCCGCCGCTTCGTAGTGGGGAGGGGTCCGCTCGTGGGATCGAGGCCGATCACTCTCTGGTTGTCGCTCATGGTCGCCTCCTCGTGCAACGGCTTCATGCGGGCACGCTCGTCACGTCGGGTACGACGGGCTCGGTGATCGCCCACGCCAGGTGGGGGAACAGAATCCAGCTCTCTGACATCCCCGGCCCGCCGGCAGCGACGAGCAGGATCCCTTCGGGTTTGCCGAGACCCACCCTGCCCTCACCGGGGCCTTGCTCGGCTTTCACCTTCGGCCACAGGTACGCGCGCGCGTCGGCCTTCGACCAGCCGGCCTCCACGAGGAACCGGCGGTGCTCCGGCCCCATGACGACCACGACGTTGGTGTTGTCGCCCAACCACACGTCGGCAGCGGTGCCGCGCTGGCGGATGGCGCGGCAGACCGTGTCGAGCACGCCCTCGGGGGTACGGCTCACGAGATCGAGCGCGGACGCCATGGTCATCATCGACGCCACGGTGACCGCGCTGGTGCCCTCGGGCACGCCGCGCTCCACGCTCATCGGGATCCAGGGGCTGCCTTCCTCGTCTTCGCCGAAGCAGAACGAGTAGCGGGCCGGGGTGGAGAACGTTGCCCGGTCGAGGAAGTTCGGGATGGCGCGGCACACGTTGCGGATGACGAGACGCAGTGCGCGCCCGATGGTCGCGTTGGCGCGCCACCCGGGCCCGAAGCAGCCGGCGGTGCAGTTCACGTCGAGGCGCGTGCGCGCCGGTCCATTGACGATGACCACTTGCGCGGCGCCCGACAGCGTGCCGGTGGTGCTGTGGCAGTTGCCCTTCTCGTGGAGGTGCGCGCGCACCGCCGCGACGACGACGGGCATGTACTCGCTCGTGCAGCCCGCCATCACCGCGTTGATCGCCACGTGCTCGGCGGTGACGGTGACCTCGCGCGTGGGGACCGTGCCGACGATCGCGTCGGGATCGAGCGCGGCCGCGGCGAGGAACTCGTCGACGAGCCCCGGAGTGGGCGGCACGACGGGCAGGCCGTCGGTCCAGCCGCGCTCGTAGTAGTCGTCGAGCAGCTCGGCGTAGTCGCGGTACTCGTGACGCGGCGCGTGCAGTGTGCTCACCGCGACATCTTCCCCCCGCTCGCCGTCGCGCGCACGCCGGCACCGCGGCCGGTCGACGCCGATTGATCGGCTCCGGGGAGCGCGGCGAGCCACCCGAGCAACTCGTCGCGCAAGAAGCGCATGCCGCGCCCGCCGGGGAACCGGTGACACGGGATCCGGCCCTCGCGCACCATCCGCCGCAGGTACTCGACGTGCACCTGGAGCAGTTCCGCCGCCATCGCCGTGGTGAGCACCGGCGGGAAGTCGTTCCGCGGATCCGGATCCGGCATCGGTCGAGTGTACGGATCGCGCACCATCGGAGGAAGCCCTGCGCGGTTGTGGCCGAGCTATCGCACTCTGACGTGCAGCGGGCGTGAGGCGCCGCGGCGGGTGATGTCGGAACAACAATCCCACTTGACCGATCTGCACAGATAGTACAGACTGACCGAACTGTCCGAACCGGACAAATCAGTTCGAACTGCTGCGGGAGAACCACGGCCATGGTGGCGTTGCCGATCGGAGAGGCACGGGGCACGGCGGGTGTGCCCCGACGCAAGCTCACCGCACGCTTCTCGTCGGGTCATCTGGTGATGGTCGTCGCCGGTCTGCTCGGAATGGTCCTGGGCATCGCGGCCCTTCGGCGCGATCCCGGCGGCGTCGAGGTCGCGGTCGCCGCGCACCAGATCCACGCGGGCGAGACCGTCACCGCCGGCGACTTTCGCACCGAGCGCGTACAGATGGGCCGCGAGCTGCTCGCGACCTTCGTGCGCGCGCGCGACGTGCGTGGGCTGCGCGGTCGCATCGCCGCCGCGACCATCGAGTCGGGCGAGCCCGTCATTCGTCGAGAGCTGCGGCCACGCGCGGCCAAGGCGGGGCTTCGCGCAATGAGCATCCCGATCGATCCCGCGCGAGCGGTGGGTGGCCGACTCGCCGCCGGGGATCGCATCGACGTGTTGTTCGCGGGCGACCGCGAGGTGTCGATCATCGTGCGCGACGCCGAAGTGCTCGGGGTCGACGCCAAGGGGCGCGGTGGCATCGGCGAGACGAGCAGTCCGTTCACGGTGACGATCGCCGTCGACGCGCGACAGTCGCAACTGCTCGCGGCCGCGATCGCCGACGGCGACATCTCCATCGCCCGCACCACTGGAGCGCTGTCCTCGGCAGGCACCGCCCCGCAGCCGCTCGACCGCGTCGGCACGTCGACCGACGTCGAGCCATAGGGGTGCGCGTGGAACCCACGATCGCACTCGTCTTCTCGCCGGAGCTCTGGGTCGAACGGCTCCACCGGCACCTCACCGACCATGGCGGCGCGCGCGTGCGGCAGATTGTGCTCGAGCCCATGCTCGCACTCGAAGACGAGTACGACACGCTCGTCGTGAGCCATCGGTGGCCCGGGCTCACGAAACCGTTCATCGATGCGGTCCAGCGCCGCACCCGGTCTGTGCTGGGTGTGTTCGATCCCGACGAAGTCGCGGGGCGCGAGCATCTCGCTGCGCTGGGCGTCGATGCCACGATCGCCTCCGACGCCCCGGTCGCCGACTTCGTCGAGGTGATCGCCGCGCTCATGCCGGCGCGTCTCGTCGAGGCGCGCGGCGGAGAGATCCTCACTCCCGACTCGGTTCGGAACGGCCCCACGGTTGTCACCGGCCCATCGGGTGCCGGCACCAGCGAGATCGCGCTCGGCCTCGCCGCGGCCGTCGCCGCGCGCGGCGAGCGCGCGGTGCTCGTTGACGCCGACGAGATCGCCTCGTCGACCGCCACGCGTCTCGGCGTCGCCATCGAGCCGAATCTGCGGAGTGCGATCGACGCCGTCGAGTACGGAACCGGTGATCTCGTGGCCGCGCTCGTTGCGGTGGGACGCCCCGCGTTCGACGTGCTGTGCGGTCTTCCCAGTCTTGCCGCGGCCGCCCAGATCAGGCCGCGCGACGTGCTCGACGTGGTCGGTGCGCTGGGTCACCTCCGGTCACCGGTGGTCGTCGAGGTCTCCGGAATGCCGGGGGCCGAGATCGCCCGGGCCGTCGTCGCCGAGGCGGGAGCGCTCGTCGGCGTCGGCGCGGCCAACCCGGTCGGTGTCACTCGTCTCCTTGCGTGGGTAGGCACACGGCCCACGAACGGGACCCCGGTGCACCTCGTGTTGAACCGTGCCCCAACCGACCGCTTCCAGCGCGCGGAGCTCACCGCCGAGATCTGCCGCACCTTCACACCCGCAAGCCTCGCCTTCGTCCCGAACGACCGGCGTGTCGAGCGCGCTGCGTGGGCCGGCGAGCTCGTTTTCCGTGGCCCGTTCATCACCTGCGTGGCCGCGGTCGCGCAGATCGCCGTTCCGCGCAGCGCCCGCCCAGGTCGCGCGGCGCGGCGGTCGCGCAGAACCAGGCGTGCCGCATGAGCCGAGTGCAGCCATGACGGTCGACGCCTACGACGGGATCCGGCGTGACGTGCTCGCGCGCATCGAGCGGCGGCAGCTCCGGCCGGAGGGCGATCTCGACGAGGTTCGCCTCGAGGTGCACCACGCGGTCGACGAGTACGAGCGGCTCGCGAGGCTGGGTGAGGAACTGCCGCTGGTCTCGCCGTCGGTCATGGTCGACCGCGTCCTCAGATCGATCACCGACTTCGGCCCGATGACCGACCTCATCGCGCGCCGCGACGTCGAGGAGATCTTCCTGGAGGGAGCGCGCGTGTCGTATCTCGACGGCTCCGGACGACTGCGCGGGCTCACCGTTCCCACCAGCGAGGAGGAGAACCGCCAGATGATCGAGCGGCTGCTCGCGCCCACCGACCGGCAGCTGAATACGAAGCACCCGATGGTGCAGGCCCGCGTGCTCGACGGCACCGCAAGGCTCACCGCGGCGATCCCGCCAATCGGCGACCGGCTGTCGGCGACCCTGCGGCGCTACGTCGTTCGCAACGTCACGCTCGACGACCTCGTGTCTCGCGACTCATTGTCCCGGGAGGCGGCCGCATTTCTCGGCGCACTGATGCAGCTCCGCAGCCGGGTCACGGTCTCCGGCGAACCGGGCGCGGGCAAGACCACCCTCGCC
>JBBDHW010000022.1:128747-135272 GCA_040880805.1 Acidimicrobiia bacterium
CCGCGCTGCTCGCGGCGGCGCCCCCCAGCCATTGCGTGCGGTCCTGCGAGGAGATCCGCGAGCTGGCGGTGCCGATCACCCACGGTTCGTACTATGAGGTCCGTCCGCCTGCGCTCGACGGCACGGGCGAGATCAGCATGCGCGACCTGGTCAAGTTCGTGCTCGCGATGCGACCCGATCGGATCGTCGTCGGCGAGGTGCGTGGCGCCGAGGCATTCGAGCTCACCCGAGCGGTGAACGCGGGCTGCGGGTTCTTGTGCACGGTCCACGCCAACAGTGCCGCCGAGGCGTTGGACGCGCTGGTCAACGCCGCGCTGATGGCAGGCGAGAACGTGACCGAACGGATCGTGCGCAAGGTCTTCTCCGAGTCGCTCGACGTCGTGATCCACGTCGACCGCGACGACATCGTGAGTGGCGACGCCGATGCGCTGCGCCGGCAGGTGATGGAGATCGTTGCGGTCGTCCCGGCGCTGCGAAACGACTTCACCGTGGAGCCGCTGTTCGTGCGCGACGCGATCGGCGCGCCGCTGCGGTGGACGGGTGCGTTCCCGTCGCGACTCGAGGAGCGTCTCGCCCGCGTGCTGCCCGAAGTACAACTCCACGCGATCGTCTCCGGCGCGGAGCGGCAATCGTGAGCTTTGCTGCCGCGTTCTGCATTGGCGTGTCGTGCTACTTCATTGCGGGTTACCTCGTGGGCCAACCGGTGCGCCTGCATCGCTGGCGTCAGGAACGGCCGACCGTCACCGCGCAGCAGCTCTGGCTCGCGCAAGCCGGCGCCGCGCTCACGCCCCTCCAGTTCTGGGCCGGCTCGGTGCTCGTGGGGCTGGTCGCGCTCGTCGTGGGCACACTGGTCACCGGCACCGTTCTCGTCGCGGTCGTCCCGGCCGTCGCGGTCGCGTCGCTGCCGCGCGCGTACTACGCGAGCCGCCGCACTGCGCGGCTTCGTGAAGTGCAGGCAGCGTGGCCCGACGGGTTGCGCGATCTCGGCGCATCGATCGCTTCCGGCCGATCGCTCACCGGAGCACTGGTCGAGCTGGCCACGACGGGTCCCGCCCCGCTGCGCGCGGCGTTCGCACGCTTCGCGTCGAACTCGCGGATGCTCGGCCCGGTGCCCGCACTCGAAGTGATCAGAGAAGAGGTCGCCGATCCCACGAGCGACCGCGTCATCGAAGTCCTGATCCTCGCGTCGGAGCGCGGCGGTCAGATCGTGAAGGAGATTCTCGAGGATCTCGTGATCGCGACCACGAAAGACCTGAAGGTGCTCGACGAGATCGAGACCGAAGGCCTCGAGATGAAGATCAACGCGCGAGCCGTGCTCGTCCTCCCGTGGTTCGTGTTGGTGGCGCTCACGTTGCGCGGAGGCGCGTTCCGCGATTTCTACGCATCGACCGCCGGCCTGCTCGTCGTGCTCGTCGGTGGCGCTCTCAGTGCCGTCGGGTATGTCTGGATCAGTCATCTCGGGCGATCGCAGCAGGAGCAGCGAGTACTCGGCGGTGCGCGCGTCACTGCGGTGGACGTCGCGTGACCGACGGGTTCCTCCTCGCGATCGCCGTAGCGGGAACCGGGCTCGCGGCGGCGGGTGCGGCTGCCCTCGTCGTCCGGCCTGCCCCTCGCCTGGCGCCGCGGGTTCGTCCGTACACGGTGGTCACACGCACGCGCGTGCGTGGCGACGCCGACATTGCCGCGCTCCTGCAGCCCTCTCATCAGACGCGCGGCGGCTGGATGTACCGCCTTGTCGCGCCGCCGTTGCTCGCGCTCGCGGCGCGAGTGGGACGCGTCGTCGAGCGGCGTGAAGACGAGTCGCTCGCGCTCTCACTCCGGCAGGCGGGGTACGTCGGCGTATCGCCCGCCGACTACCGCACGGGCGTCGTCACCCGGTTGGCCCTGTTCGGCGCTGCCGGGGTCGGGTTCGGCATCGTCGTGTTTCACTCTCCTCTTGCCACGCTCGGGCTCGCGGCGTGCGGTGCGGTGTTCGGCGCGTCGCGATCGCGCGGCCGAATCGACCGCGCGATTCGTGACCGAGCTGAGCGCATCCGGCTCGAGCTCTACACGGTGAACCAACTCCTCGCGATGAACGTCCGCACCGGCGCAGGTCCGATTCAGGCGGTGCAGCGACTCATCGACCGCGGTTCGGGCGTGGTCGTGGAGGAGCTCCGCGCGGTGCTCACCGCGGTCCGGCGCGGCACGGCCGAGCCCGCGGCCTTCCGGCGCGCGGCCGAGCTCACGCCCGAACCGGCCGCTGCGCGCACATACAAGCTGTTCGCCGCAGGCGCCGAGCGCGGTGTCGACCTCGCGGCTGGGCTTCGGGCGCTCAGCGAAGACCTCCGCGACGCGCGGCGCGAGGAGATCCGCAAGTCCGCCACGAGACGCCGCGCCGCCATGCTCGTGCCGACGATCGCGGTGCTCGCGCCCGTGATGTTGCTGTTCATCGCCGCGCCACTCCCTTCGATCGTCTTCGGGAGCCGGTGATGGCGAGTTGCCCGGAAGTCACAGACACCCGATCCCGGAGAATAAGGAGAGCGCAGGATGATCGTTCGCTGGTATGCCTGGATGGCTTCGCGTCGAGAGAGCGGAGAGGCGGGCATGACGACCGCCGAGCTGCTCGGGAATGCGGCCCTGGGAATCGCGGCGCTGGTCGCGATCTGGGCCGTACTCCAGACGCTCGGGCTCGACATCGTCGACTGGATCCGAGGTCAGCTCCGCGTCTGACGGCGCACGACGCCGGCATGACGACGGTGCAGTTCGTGATGGCGACCGCGCTGTCGCTGTTCGTGTTCGTCATGCTCGCGAACTTCGTCGTCGACCTGTATGCCAGAGGCGCGATCCGCGCCGCGGTCGACGAGGGTGCGCGAGCCGGGGCGCCGATCGACTCTTCGGTCGGGGAGTGCGAGCGCCGGGCGAAGGATGCCCTCGACGACCTGCTCGGCGGCGCGATGCGGGCGGGTGTACACGTCGACTGTGTCGCCGACCTCGGCACGATCCGCGCGCGGGCGACAGTCGTCCTCCATGGCTGGCTCCCCGGCGTCGTTCCCGACTGGTCGTTCTCCCTCGTTGGTACCGCGGTCAAGGAGCACAGCCCGTGAGGAGAGCGGTCAGCAGCGAAGGCGGCTTCGTCGCGACGGAGCTCGCGTTGGGCATCGGTGTGCTCCTGTTGCCGGTCGTGGTCGTGGTGCTGACGATCTCGGCCTGGTCAGAACGCCAGACGACGGCCCGCGCGATCGCTCGCGAGGTCGGCAGGGCGGTCGCGCGCGACGGCTGGTGTAACACGATCCTCGCGAACGGTCTCGCCGGGATGATGGGTGCCAACCTGGGTCTCGCGCCGGCCGACATGCACGTCGAGCTCGACTGCGCGCCGAACGCGGCCCTCGCGCCGGGAAGTGATGTCCAGGTGAGCGTCTCCGTGCGCATGCCCGCGGTCCACCTGCCCGCGCTCGGCAGCGTCGGTGAGTGGGGCTGGACCGCTCGGCATCGCCAGCCGGTGGATCGCTACGGGAGCGCACGGTGAGCCATCTCGGCCAACCGGCCCGCGAGCGGGGCGCCGTGACGCTCTGGTTGCTCGGCCTCTGCGTGATGCTGTTCGCACTCGGCGGCATCAGCGTCGACCTCTGGAGGTCGTTCTCCGCGCGTCGCGCGCTGGCGTCCGGCGCCGACGCGGCCGCGCTGGCCGGCGCCTCGGCGATCGACGAAGGGCGGTACCGCAAGTCGGAGGTCATCGCGCTCGTGCCGGCAATCGCCGAGCACCGCGCTCGGGCGAGTCTCGCCGGGCAGCCTGACCAGGCCGCGCGGCGCGGCGCTGACGTGCTCGCCACCGAGGAGTCGGTCACCGTCATCGTGCGCGGTCGCGTCGGTTTCACGCTCCTCGGCCTCTTCGGTCATGGCGACTTCGACGTGGAAGTGGTCGCTACCGCCATCCCTCGGCGTTCGTTGTGAAGCTCGTCGTGCTCCTCGTCGTCGTCTCGGTTGGTCTGGGGGCGGGGCGCGCCGACGCACAGACCGGTGGCGGAGAGCTGAGGCCCGGATACGTGCGCGCAACGGCGCGCGACCTCGGTGCCGGCTCGTTTCCCGGCGGGGGATTGCCGGCACGCGCGCCCTCGGTGCAGTCGCTCTTCAGCTGGCAGCGGCAGGCGTCGGGCATGGTCTGCGTCCACCTCGCGGGAGGAGTGCCGCCCGAGCTCGCGGGTCATGCATTTCCGATTCCCGGTCCTACGGCCGTGACGGCCCACCAGGTGATCGGGCCCGGCGTGCCGCTCGTCCCGCCCGGTGTGATGGCGCTCGACGACCCCGCGCTCGTCCCGCCTGGCGCGTTCGTCGTCGGAGACTTCGTCACGGAGATCGGTTCCGCACCGAACCTCGTCCTTTCAGTACCGCGCTGCGTCCGGCCCGGGGCCCCGCTCCTCGGCGAGCCTCCGTCGCCGGCCGAGATCTGGCAGGAGACGCCGCTCCCGCGCACTGCCGTGCACGCGAGCCCACCCGGCACACCCGGTTGGCCCGGCATCACGCGCCTCGCCACCTTCTTCTGGGGAAACGCGGTGCCCGACACGATCGCGAGCGTCTCGTTGCGTGGGTTCGACGTGAGGGTCGTCGCTCACCCGATCGCGTACGCGTGGTCGTTCGGCGAGGGAACCACGCTCGTCGGTCCCGATCCCGGCAGCGCCGGCGCGCCCGTGCCCGTCACGTTCCTGCGTCGCGGCAACTACGTCGTCGAGCTCTTCGTCGTGTGGGAAGGCCGGGCGCGCATCTCGTTCGATGGCCTCGAGCTCGCCAACCAGGAGCTCGGCACCGTCACGCTCCCCGAGCGAGTGCCGTACCACGTCGCCGAGATCCGGGCGGTGCTGCGGACCACCCCGGGGCGGCGCTAGCGTCCGGAGGCGAGCGACTGCGCCGCAGGTACCCTGCGGCGCAGCGGGCCGTGGCCGAGCGGCCCGGCGCAGCGGAGCTGCGCCGAGAGCGGAGAAGAGTCCTATGTTCAAGACGATCGTCGTGGGGACCGACGGCAGCGAGGGCGCCATGCGCGCGGTCGTGACCGCCGCCGACCTCGCCGCCTCGCAGAGCGGCGCCACGCTGCACATCGTGAGCGTGCAGAAGCCCATGGCGGCCACCGCGATCGCGTCCTCGGAGATGGCGGTGGCGAGCGGCTCTGCCGCCGGGCTGGAGTGGGAGCAAGAGGCCCGGCAGCAGCTCGAGGGCACCCTCGAGCAGTCGGCCCGCGACGCGGCGCGTGAGGGCGTCACGATCGAGACCCACGCCCGGTTCGGCAGCCCGGCCGAGGTGCTGTGCGACCTCGCCGCTCACTTGCAGGCCGATCTCATCGTCGTCGGCAACAAGGGCATGCAGGGCGGCCGCCGCTTCCTCGGCAGCGTCCCGAACACGGTGTCGCACCACTCACCGTGCAGCGTGCTCATCCTCGACACGCAGTGACCCGCGCACTGACCTGATGGAACGGCCGGTGGAGCGGCCGACGAAGAGGTTGGTCGCGATCTTTCGCGACCCGCTCCACACGTTCCTGCTGCTGGCTGTCGTCGTCGGCGGCTACCTCGTCGTCGTGGTGCCGTACTTCGGCGGGACCGACGAGCCTGCACACTTCTACCGCTCGTACCAGATCTCTACCGGGCAGTTCGTGCCCGAGAAGATCGCCGGCTCCGACTTCAGCGGGTTCTGCGCGCCGAAAGATCTCGTCTCCGACGTCGAGCGCTACAAGGCTTCGTACCTGAAGCATCTCGAGGCGCTCGCAGGGGTCGAGCTGCCCACCCTTCCGAGCGCCCGGCAGCGGCGCTGCTCCTCGAAGGCGGACGCGCCGGAGACCTTCTCCACTTTCGGGTCACCCGTGCCCTACGCCCCGCAAGTGCTGGCGATCCTCGCCGCACGGGAGGTCGGTGCGGGCGCGGGAGGGATGTTGCTTGCCGGCCGCATCGCCTTGCTGGCTGCGTACGTGACCATCGTCGCGTTCGCGATCCGGCGCGCACCGCGCGCGCGGTGGGCACTCGTCGCGACCGCGCTGATCCCGGTGGCAGTGTTCCAATCGGCGTCGTCGCTCTCGCCGGACGCGTTCACCACTGCGGTGGCGCTCCTCGTCGTGTCCTCGGCGCTGCGCGCGCTCGATCCTCCCGCGGGCGCGACCCCACGACATCTCGTCGTCGAAGCCGCGCTGTTGAGCGCGCTGCTCGGCGTGTGCAAGCCCGCGTACGTCGTGGTCGCGGGCTGCTACTTGCTGCCACTCCTCGGATCCCGGGAGCGACGCGCCAAGCTCTGGGGGCTCGCCCCCGCCGCCGCGGTGGGTGTGGTGGTGACCCTTGTCTGGAACGAGATCGTCGGCGGCGTTTGGCGGACCGATGCCACGTTGTTCGGCGCCCGGCCCGATCCACCGGCGCGCAAGCACGACCTGTTCACTGCTCCGTGGCACTTCGTGGCCGACGCCGCCCGTACCGTCCCCGATCAGTTCTGGGATTGGTTGAAGGGACTCTGGGGGGTGGGGCCCTCGGTCACGAACTGGCCGGGCGCCGTGATCGTGGTCGCGGTCGTGCTCTT
>JBBDHW010000023.1 GCA_040880805.1 Acidimicrobiia bacterium
GCGGATCGGTCATCACACGCACGCTGCCGCCGGCGCAGTGGAAGTCGAGCTCGTGTACGAGCGTGTTCTCGCGGTAGCGCCGCGCGACGCGCTCGACCTCGCAGGCTGGGGCGAGCAGCCAGCGGCCGTCCGAGTCGCTCCCGAGCAGCGCGGAGAAGCATGCGGCCGAGTCGAAGCGCGGCAGGCACAGCCAGTCGACCGAGCCGTCCAGGCCGACGAGCGCGGCCGTCTGCAGGTCGCCGATCAGGCCGTAGTCCTCGATCCGCACGGCTAGAGCCTCACTCGAGGATGCCGTCGGAGTGCGGCCCGCTCGAAGGCGGCCGCATACTCGTCCGCGGCGTTCTCGTCGAGCGTCGTCGAGTACGTGTCGCGGAGCTCGCCCAGCCGGTCGGCGACCGACTCGAGCACGAGCTGATTGCCGTCGATCAGCCCCGCCGCGGCCGCGTCGACGATGCCCTCACCATCACCCGCGATGAGCACGGGCTGCGCACTCGGTGCGGTGTGCACGATCGGTACGGCATCGGTCACTCCGAAGAGCGCTACGGGTGGAGGATCCTGGGCATCCACCGCGGTGCGTAGTTCGACATTGTCGAGCATCGGCAAACTCGGTGACGGACGATTCGGCAACGCCTCACCGAACAGCTCGGGTGCGTCGAGTCCGGGTGCGAGCGGTTCCGTGAGCTGGGACCAGAGGAGGCGCGGGCGTGGGGTGTTGAAGCGTTCGTACTCGAGGTCGGATCGAAGCACGATCGTTCCGACGTCGACCAGGCGCGCATACGCCGCGAGAGACGAGGGTTCGAACGTGCCCTCCTGGAGGCGGTGGTCGAGCGCTTCGAGGATGTTCACCGACGCAGGTGTGCCCGCGGGCAACACCTCGCGAGCGACGAAGGGTCGGTCGATCAAGCCGGGGGTCACGGGCTCGACCGTGTTCCCCCATCGATACGCCGAGAAGTTGATGCCCGGTACTTCGAGCACCCGCGCCGCGTCGCCGTCGCGCTGCAGTGCAGCGGTCGCGTCCTTCCAGTACGACGGGATGTCGTTCGGGCGATCGAGGTGCCGCGAGAGGTAACCCACTCGCCAGACCGGGATGAGCGCGGCGAGCGTCAGCGCTCCGACCACCGCCGCCGCCACGAGCTCATGCCGCCGCGAGCGAAGTGCCGTCACACCCGCCGCGAGCAGCCCCGCGAGGCCGAGCACGATCAACGGCACCACGCGCGCGGTGTTGCGCAGCGCGAGCCCGGCAGCCGTGTCGTTGAAGGCCTTGAAGAGCGCGCCGTACGGGCTCGGGTTGTCGTAGGGCCAGGCTCCGACACCGATCACGGTGCCGACGACGACGAGCACTGCGAAGTACGCACGGTGGCGCCAGCGGAGCACTCCGGCAGTGGCGAGCGCGAGGACAGGTATGGCGAAGCTCGCGAACACGACAAGTCCGTCGTGGAGGTAGTCCGACGCCTGGTCGATGGAGAAGCCCACCGCGTCGCGGCCGTAGAAGATCCAGTTGCCGATCCCCCGCAGCAGATCGGTGGGCGAGGACGACCTGGCAGCCGTGCGGAGCGACTCGGTGAGCTGGAGGACCGGCAACCCGTACGCGCCCTGCATCCGCAGCCCCACCACCCACCAGACCGAGACACCGGCGCTCAAGACCGCGATGCGCGCTGCCGCGCCGACCGTTGCGCTCGCTGCCGCCCGACCACCGCACGCAGCCATGACGAGCCACAACGCCGGCGCGATCAGGACGAACACGAGCGACGACGCGTTCACGCTGCCGACGCTGAGGACGACGAGCGCGAACAGCGCGGGGTCGCGCCAGCCGCCTTCGCGGACGGCGCGCATCGTGAACGCGACGAGCCACGGGAGCCCCGCCCAGGCCAGCAGGAGCACCGAGAACCGCGCGGTGTACGCGAGCTGGTACGGAGTGAGCATGTACACGAGCGTGCCTGCGAGCGCTCCCGCTCGACCCGTGCCGAGCATGAGGAAGAGCCACCGTGCACCCAGCGCCGCCGCGAGCGAGATCGTGCCGAGCCACAGACGTTGGGCCACCCAGTCGGGTACGCCGACTGCCTCCATGAGCCAGTAGTACGGCCCCATCGGGAACAGGTATCCGATCCCCTGATGGGGCACGGTGCCGAACCCGACGTGTGGATCCCAGAGGTACGGTGCGCGCGCGAGAAGCCGTCCGGGGTCGAGATACAGGTACTGCTTGGTGTCGATGCTGACCCTGCCCGGCGACGAGAGCAGGAACGGGACGTAGGCCAGCGCGGCGAGGCCGACGACGTCCATCAGCCGGCGACGGTCGACGCCACGTCGCGCGGTCGGCGCCGCCACAGCTTCCATGTGGCCACGGATCGTAGACGTGAGTCCGCGCGCCCACGCGTCGGCTGCACGATCGATCTCGAACAGTGCTCGGTAGACTGCGGCGCATGGCGGCGCTCGGAACCGGTCTCGACGCGCGGCCCGACTCGACCGCCGCCTTGGCGCCTGAACCCACCGCGACGATCGCGGCACCCACTTGGTTCGGTCGCAACTGGCCGGTGCTCGCGCTCGGGGCGGCCGCGATGGTGATCGCGATCGTCGCCCGCCACGTGATCTACCCGTCGTTCTCGTGGAACCGGGACGAGCTCACGTATCTCTGGCAGACCGACGCACTGCGCGGCGGTCACATCTTCACGACCGGCGGCGGCGCGCCACAGTTCTACTGGCCATGGCTGGCCGGCCTCCGTGGTGATGTCTTCTTCCCGCAGTACACGGTCGGCTGGCCGCTCGTCCTGCTGGTGGTCGACGTGATCTTCGGGTCTCCCGAACTCGCACTCGCGCTCGGAGCGGCACTTGCCGTGCTCGGCACGTACGCGTTCGCTCGCGCGCTCACCGACGACCGTCAGCTCGCCCTGGTGTCGGGAACCCTGATGCTCGCCTCACCGATCGTCGTCATCCAGGGCGGCGTGTACCTCGCCTACCTCTTCTCACTCGGGCTCGGCCTGTTCTTCGGCGCCGCGTTGCTGACCGGCCTGCGCCGCGAATCACGGTGGTTGTTGCTCGGGGCGGGAGTGATCCTCGGATGGGTCCTCCTGACGCGCCCGTACGACGCCGTGTTGTGGGGCGGCCCGCTGTTCGCGTACGCGGTCTTCATCTCGTGGCGGAAGTGGGGGGCGCTGTGGCGCGCCGCGTGCTGGGTCGCAATCGGTTTCGTGCCGTTCGTCGCGTTCACGCTGCTGTACAACCGCCGCGTCACCGGGAGCTTCACGCAGTTCCCAATTACGGCGAAGGATCCGCTCGACACCTTCGGGTTCGGGCCGCGACGGCTCATGCCGATCGGGCAGATCTTCGACTACTCGATCGGTCGGGCCGCTCGAAGCGTGGCGCACAATCTCCGAACGGCTCCGGCGTTCCTCGTCGGTGGCTGGCTCGGCGCGGCAGCAGCAGTTGCCGGCTTGTGGCTCCGGAGGCGCGAGCGCAGCACGCTGGCACTCCTCGCGCTCGCGGCCGCGTTTCCGGTGGGCTACTTCTTCTTCTGGGGAAACCTGCTCTCGGGTCGCGCCGCCTCGTTGTCGAGTCCCATCTACTACGTCCCGCTGTATGCACCGGCATGCATCTTCGTTGCCACCACCGTGATCGCGGCATGGCACCGCCGGCGCGGTCTGGCGGTCGTTCTCTGCGCCGTGGTCGCGGTCGCCACGATCCCGTACCTCGTCTCGAAGATCGGTACCAACCACAAGATCAGCGCGGCGCAGCAGGCATGGAAAGGGGCCACCCGCTCGATCCAAGGCAGGGCAGCGGTCATCGTCGAGCACTCCGGCCCCTACCTCATGCACCTGAACCCGTACTCGCAAAACGTGCCCGACCTCGACGGAAAGATCCTTTATGCAGTTGATTCCGCCGCGGCGAACCTCGACCTGATCGCCGCGCACCCCGACCGGACGCCCTACCTCGAGCGCACGAGCGATCCCGCGTTCGACGATCCGGTCTCGTACCACGACGCCCCCCTCCCGCGGGTCTCGCTCATCCCACTCCGTGTACTCCGCGGCAAGACCGTGACCTTGCGTGTGCGCGTCAGCGACCCACGCGACGAACTGGCCGTCGTCGTATTCCTCCAGATCGGCAACCACGTCGAGCAACGCACGCTCGCTACCGACGCGAGCGCGGGCGCGACGTACGAGACGGAATGGACACTGGCGCCCGCCGCCTCTGCGGATCTCACGACCGGCACGGTGCCGCTCACCAAGCGATTGGGCACCATCAGGATCGGGATGGGTGCGGCCGCAACACCCGGCGACGCTCTCGCTCAGAAGCAGGTACAGGAGCGGTTCTCGTACCGTCTGAACGCCGACACCGACCAGGTCGAGGTGCTCTATCCGAGCCGCAAGTTCGTACGACACCGGCGGGGCCGCACGCTGGTGCGCGAGGTCGACCGGCTGCGCGAGCTCGGCGTCGAGATCACGACGAATCTGTAGGTTCGGCGACCTCCCGGCCCCGGATGCGCACGACCTCGACGAGTGCGTCCGCCGCAAGGAGCAGAACCGCCAACCACGCGAGATTCGCGACCCGAGTGAAGTGCTCGACCCAGAAGTATCCGTATGGGTAGGCATACCGGTACTGCTGGACGACCACGTACAGGGCAGTGATCGCGATGCATGCGGGCGCGCCGACCGTGAGGAGCGGTCGCAGACGCGGCCGAACCAACACCGCGGCGACGAACGCGCCCACGATCACACCAACCCACCAGCGTGCGACGAAGGCGCCCGCGAGCCCGGCTCCGATCGCGGTGACGATCGCGGCGCGCCGACTCACGCCCGCGCCGCGTGCGACGAGCGGGCTCGCCAGCTCTACGTCGCCGTCGAGCGCGGCGCTCTCGTCATCGTTGCCCCGTCGGCGCCGCCACAGCGCGAGCGCGAAGCACAGCACGAGGGCGACTCCAGAGATCGCGAGCGCGATCCACACCGTGCGCTGTGGAGTCCATTCCAGCGTGACGGCGAAGCTCGCGGCACTGGGTACGACGAGCCAACCGTTCGCGTAACCGTTCACGAGCGTGGAACCGCCGGCATCCACGCCGTCGACGGTCGCCTTCCAACCGGCATTGTTGCTCTCGCCGAGCACGAGCCAGAACGGCTTCCCGGGCTGCGCACCGCTCACATGGAGCTCCATCTTCGACCGACCGTTGTTGACCACTCGTACGACGGGTGTGTCGGTAGGAACGCGCTCGGCCGACCGGGTGGAGTTCGCCAGCGAACCACCGGGGCCGAGTGCTATCGGCGTGCCGTCGAGCTGGGAACCGAGCACGAGGCCGTCGAGGTCGATCCCGGTCGTCGTGCCGGGGGTGGACTGCACGACATGGTTGCCGGCCGTGAGCGTCATCGCGCCGTCGCAGGGCTCGAGATCGACCGCGCCACCCCCCTCGGCCTGCCCGGTGTCACCGGTCAACCGCACACGTCGGGGCGCGCCGTCGACCGCGAGGAGATCGGTGTGGCACGTCGGCGGGAACTGCGTGGGCATGGGCGCCCGCACCACGCCGGGCACCCCCATCTCGGCGATCGCAACCGGCATGACGATCGGCTGGTTGTCGTGGTACTCGATCGTCGTGACCGGGCGGATCGCGGTGATCGTGATGCGCAGATCGTTCGCGGCGAGGGGATCGAACGACACCGGGACATCGACGGTTCCATCGGGGGTGGTCTGGTCGACGATGGGCGGGAGGTCGACCGTGCGCGACTCGCCGCCGGCGTCGATGCGGACCTGGGTGGGTACGGAGTGGCGGCCGTCGGCCACGAGCTGAAGATCGAGATGGTCGACGGTGATCGGCTGCGCGGTTCGCACGTCCACCCACTGCCCGACCGGTTCGCCGAACGCGGTGTTCCAGGCGGTGCCGGGATCGCCGTCGAACGCGGCCGACCCGCGGGCACGCACGTCACCGGGAAGGTGCTGTGACGCCTGGACCGTGATGCCACCTGCTGTGGCGTCGGGGATGCCGAGCACCACGTCGATCACATCGTCGGGGGCGGCGGCGGCGAGGCGCGCGCTTCCTCCCCACCCGAAGCCCCGCGAGTTGGGCACCCGCAGCTCGCGCACGAGTGCGTCCTCGTCCTGGGAGTACCTCGGAGGAATCACGGCGTTGCGCGATCGGCTCATCACGAACACGAGTGGACGGCCGGCCGCGAGCGGACCGGCGGCGTCGACGAGATCGGTCGGCATGCGCACGGTTTCCGTGGCGCGAAGGTTCTGCGCACCCGGCGCATCGTCGCGCAGACCGATCTCGGCGAAGCCGACGCCGTTGTTCCCCGGATAGTCGAACGTGTCGCCCACGTTCGTGTCGTCGAGGGTGATCTCGAACCGGTGGAAGGTCCGCCTCGGGAAGGCCACGGTCTCGCCGTCGGAAGTGCGCGATGCATCGTGGAGATCGACGTTGATGGGATTCTTGCCGTCGAAAGTGAGCGTGATCTTCGTGAGGTATCGGGCTCTCGGCCCTACGAGCGGCTGCACGAGGTTCACATGGTCGGCGGTGACCGGCTCGGCGAGGTCGATCCGAATCTTCTCGCCGAGCACCGAAGCGTCGGCCACCTCCCACGCGGTGTCGACGTTGGCGTCGACTGCGCGCGAACCGCGCAGCTCGGGAAAATAGGTGAGCACGTTCCCGAACCGCGTGGTGCTCACCTTCACGTTCGGTGGGACCACGACGGTCCGTGTGTCGGGACCTGCGCCGGGGAAGAGGTCGAGGCGCGCGTCGAACTCGTCCTTCGCGAGGGCAGATTCGCCGACCCGCTCCGTCGGCCCCTCCACGTTCTTGATTCCTGTCCAGCGCCGACCGCGCTTGCGGTTGGAGTCGGTCACGACGAGCACCGAGCCCGGTCGTGCGATCTCGGCGCGCAGCGCAGCCTGATCGTCGGCGAAGGACGCCGAGTAGAGCGTGACGCCGCGGCCGCCGAGTGCTCCGAGCGCGGCGAGGTCGACGAGACCCTCCCCGTCGCCCGCGACGATGAGCGCGTCGGTTGCCGACGCGCTGTGAACGATCGTCGGCGCATCCTGCACGGGGAACACCGACACGGGCGATGGCTCCGGCGCGTCCGGCGGGAGCGCGAGCGCGACCTCGTCGACCTGTGTGGAGTGCAGCGGCGGGCCCAGCCCCGACCCGTACCCGGTCGGTTGGCCGAGCCCGTCGGCCACAGACGGCTCGGTGAGCAACAACCATGTGGGCACGGCACGCGCAAGGTCGAAGCGGTCGGTCTCGAGGTCGGCCCGGTACACGATGTCGCCCACGCTCATGAGCCGGGCGATCGGCGCGACGGCGGCGGGATCGAGCACGCCCTCCTGGAGCCTGCGGTCGAGCGCGTTCAGGAGGTCGGCCGTCGCCGGCGACCCCCACGGCACCAGCTCGCGCGCGACGTACGTCCGGTCAGCGAGGCCGGGCGTGATCGGATCGACCGTGCCGCCCCACCGGTACGCCGCGAAGTCGGCGCCCGGGAGCTCGAGGATGCGGGTGTCGTGCGAACCGGCGTCGAGATCGTCGATCGCGGCGGTCCAGTACGACGGGAGGTTCTCGTCGCGTTGGAGGCTCTCGCCGTAGATCGACCCGTTCCACAGCGACGGCAGGTTCACGGCCGCGACCACGATCACCAGCCCTGCGAGCACCAGCCCCGCAACAGGAACGCCGCGCCTCGACCACGATGCCGCGAGCGCGTTCACGCCCAAGCCGAGCAAGACTGCGACGCCGAGCGCGACGAGCGGAACGGCACGCGCGGTGCTGCGCAGCGCGAGCCCGAAGCTCGACGACTCGGCGAACCACTTGAACATGCGCCCGAGCACGGAGGGATCTTCGTAGGGGTTCGCGCCGACCGCGACGACGAACCCGATCAGTGTGACGAGCACGAAGAACGCGCGGTGCCGCCACCGCACGAGCCCCGCAGCCGCGAACGCCAGCAGCGGCAACGCGAAGCTGGCCGCGATGAGCCAGAGGTCTTGGGTGTAGCCGACGCTCGGTTCGATCCACGCGCTGATCTTGTCGCCGCCGTAGAAGAACCAGTACCCGAAGCTCCGCAGCACCTCGCTCGGAATCGAGGCGTGCGACACCGTTGCCAGCGTCTCCGTGAACTTCAGGATGTCGAGCCCGTAGGCGCTTTGCGTCGCGAGACCCACGATCCACCACAACGACGCGAGGATCGTGAGCCCTGCGATCTTCGCGACCGTGTTGACGGTGCGCCGCCAGTCGACCTCGTGGGTGACGAAGACGGCGTAGAACACCCAGAGCACGGGCACGATCCCCGCGAACACGAGCGCAGTCGCGTTCACACTGCCGACCACCTGCACGACGATCGCGAACAGCGCCGGGTACTTCCAACCGTCGTCGCGCAACGCGCGGATCACGATGGCGAGCATCCACGGGAGACCTGCCCATGGCAGCAGGATCACCGAGAGGCGCGCCGCGAAGTCGAGCACGTACGGCGAGAGCATGAACACCAGCGCCGCGACCACGACGCCCGGGCCACGCACGTGCAGCGTGCGCAGGAGGTACAGCATCCCGAGCGCCGCGAACAGCAGGATGGTACCGAGCCAGAGTCGTTGCGACACCCAGGCAGGCACTCCGAAGAAGTGCATGAGCCAGTAGTAAGGGCCCATCGGGAACAGGTACCCGATGTTCTGGTGGGTGACGGTCCCCAACCCGATGTTCGAGTCCCACATCGACGGCGCGCGCTCGAGGAGCCGGCCGGGGTCGAGGTAGAGGTAGCTCTTGGTGTCGGCGACGACCCGGCCCGGCGCCGTGCGCAGCAGCGGAATGTACGCGAGCGCGGCGAGCACCCCGTACCCCAGGAGGCGCAGAGGACCGCTCGAGACGCGCGCAACGCTTTCGGGTTGCGCGCGCGAGCGGTGCGCGTCGAGCGTTGCGGTCACGAGCCGGCGCGGCGCCGAATCGCGGCCTGCGCGAGCACCTCGAGGGTGCCGCGTGCCGTCGCCTCCCAGGTGTAACGGGCGGCGTGCTCACGCGCGCCGGCGCCAAGACGGGCGCGCAGGTCGGGATCGGAGATCACCGTGTCGAGACACGCGGCGAGTTCGTCGCGCGTGTCGGCGAGCAACCCGGTGCGCCCCTCGATCACCGCGTCGACGAAGCCGGGTACACGGGTCACGACCGACGGCGTGCCGCACGCCGCAGCTTCGGTGACAATCATCCCCCATCCCTCACGCGAGGAGGCCATGGAGAGCACCCACGCGCGCCGGTAGAGATCGATCACCTCGTCGTCGTCGACGCGACCCGGAAGGCTGATCCAGTCTTCGGCTCGCTCAGCGCGGATCTGTGCCTCGAGGTCGGGCCGGCAGTAGCCCTCCCCCGCGATCACCGCGCGCAGTGCAGGGTGCCGCGGCTTCAACGCGACGAGCGCGTCGATCAGCATGTCGTAGCGCTTCACCGGGACGAGACGGCCGACCGCGACGACGAGTGGGACGTCGGACTTCTCGCCGTCGGGCGTGAACTGCGGATCGATCCCCGGCGGGACCACGGTGACGTGGTCGGCCCGGAACTTGAGATCGTGCACGATCTCCCGCTTGCTCGACTCCGACAGCGTGACGATCGGCGTGTGCCGGTACATCGGTGGCGCGACCCTCGACTCGACGAAGTTCCCGAACGCCGCGAGCCGGCGTGGCAGCGTCATGCGCCACATCTCGGCGTGCACGTGGTGCAGCCAGGTGACGTGCGTGGTGCGTGCCCAGAGCGGCGAGAAGAACGGCATGCCGTTCCAGATCTCGACGAGTCCGTCGCGCCCGCCGTGCCAGCCCATCATCTCGCTGAAGGCCGCGCGGGGGAACACGAGATACCGGCCGGCCTTCCGGATCACGCGGTAGCCGTCGCGCCAGCTCACCACTGGGTGGTTCGCCGCATACGAGGTGCGCATCGTGACCTCGATGCCCGCCTCGGCCCACAGCGCGGCGATGTTCGACGCGTGGAGCTCCGACCCGCCGGCCTCCGGATCGTCGAGGTCGCGCCATGCCAGGATGCTCACGCGCTCGAGACCGGCCTCACCGGCGACGTCGCCGAGCTTGGCGATCTCGGCATCGTGCCCGGCGGCGACCGCCCGAGTCCGTTGTGGCGCGCGCTCTCGACGGGGCCGGATCATGGTCGAGGAATGGTATTCCGCCACCAACGCGGAGACGGGGCGGGGCCCAGCGTGCTCAATAAGCTTCTGGCGCATGGCCCGCCTGACCGGCGAGCGCCCGATGGAGGGCGCCACACCCGACTCGCTCCTCGCGTTCCACGACGCGGGCTACCGCGAGATCCGCAACCGGCTCGGATCCGGCGCGGTCCTCGACGTCGGTTGTGGTGTGGGCACGGAGACCGCCGGCCTCGCGGCACCGGGCCGCATCGTGCTCGGCGTCGACTACAGCGCGGAGACGGCCGGCGACGCCGCGCGCCATCTCGGCACCGACGGCCTGCGGTTCGCGGCAATGGACGGCGCCGCGCTCGGTGTCCGCGACCACACCATTGATTGGGTGTGCTCGTCCCACATCATCGAGCACTTCGTCGCACCCGAGCGGCACGTCGCCGAGCTCGCGCGTGTGTGCGCGACGGGTGGCCGGGTGTTCGTGATCACCCCGAACCGGCCCGCAGACTTCGAGAACCCGTTCCACGTCTCTCTGTTCGAAGCCGCCGAACTGGCATCGATGCTCCGTCTCTTCTTCGACGACGTCGAGGTGCTCGGCCTCGAGGGCTCGGCCGAGTTGCACGAGGACTTCGCCCGTCGGCGAGCGAGCGGTGAGCGCCTGCTCCGACTCGACCCCCTGCGTATCCGCCAGCGCGTGCCGAGAAGCTGGTACGTGTGGGGCTACGAGCACGTGCTCCCGGTGGTGTACCGCGCGCTCGGCTCGTCGACCACCGGCATCGGTTCCGGCATCGACGACTCACACTTTTTCGTCACCGACCAGATCGAGCCCACGACTCCCGGCCTGTTCGCGATGGCGTCCGGCCCGCGCGTCTGACGACGCTGTTGTCGTGAAGCGCCCGGAGAGCCGCTCGAACAACGAGCCCGAGCCTCCGCTGCGCAACGCGTCGGCCCACTCGAGCCACTCGCGCCGACGTCGCCACACCACCTCCGCGAGGCGGGGGCTCACCGACCGCCGGAGCGGCAGGTAGCCGAGCTCCCACGGCACGAGCAGGGCCCAGAAGGTGAGATCGTCGCCCGCGCCGCCGGGCAACACGTGAACGTGGATCCGCATCGACCCGTGAACGACGTGGAGGAGGCGCTTCTCGATCGCGTCGGCCAGCACCGCGTCGTTCACCTCGATGATGCTCGCCACGTCCGGTGGCGGTTCTGACAGTCGGTACACCGCGCCGCGACCGAAGTCGAGCACCCAGAACGGGAGTAGCGACGCCGGCACCTTGAAGACGATGGGCCGGCGCGGCAGAGCGCGGCGGAGCAACACCGAACGGAAGACGTCGAGGAACCCCTGGAGGTAGGTGGCGAACTGCGCGTACTCGAGCGTCACACCCTTCTCTGCGATGGTCTGCGCGTCGATCTTGGGCTGCACCTCGGCCGCCAACTCGTCGAGCCGGCGATCGCGGTCGACGTACCAGTCGATCCCCGAACGTTCGAAGCCCCCCGCCGAGCTCCACCGGTCGCCCGGATCCATCTGCACGGCTTCGGTGGTCGCGTTCGGACGTTCGTGCGCGAAGGCGCGCACCACGTCCTGCGGAGTCACGAGATGACGGTTCACGTGCCGGCTCTCAGGATGCAGGAACGCGACCATGCTGCCGAACGGCACGCCGTACCGCGGCTCGAGCTCCCCCACGACGCTGAGCCAGTCGCGTATGTAGTCGTCTCGCGTGACGAGCGTGAGGTCGTCGGGATCGTCGGCTGTGTAGCACGTGGGGTACGCCTGCGCGAACGAGTAGCTCTTGAAGACGAACGTCGGCGTGCCGAACTCGTCTCGTATGTGGCGTAGCGCTCGTCCGCGGATCTTGCTGTCGTTGACATCGACGAGCACGTCGTTGCCGTCGGCAACCACGAAGACGGTGTCGTCCGCGCCGTACTGATACGAGGCGACGCGCACGCGGGGACCGAGCTGCACGACCTGCCCGTGCGGGAGCTCCATCACCTCGTGAAAGTCGAGCGCCCGCACCTCTCCTGCCATCACGTCGATCCCGAACTTCGGTACGAGCACGTGAGTTCGGCGGTCGATCCGCCTCATCGAGGGGAAATGGAAATGGTCGAAGTGGTGGTGGGTGAGGTAGACGTAGTCGGGGGCGAGCCAGGCCGGGGCGGCGTCCTGCGTCGGTGGGTAGTGCCACCATGAGCGCCAGTAGCACGAGCCCGACAGCCAGGGGTCGACGAGGATCGTGCCGGCGCTCGTCTCGACGTAGAGGCAGCTGTGGCCGATGATCGTGAAGCGCATCGCGTCAGGTCCCGCGCGTCTTGCGCCGGTCGTAGTGCTCCACCACGTCGGTCTGCTCGACGGAGGGCTCGTGTGCGACCCGCTCGAGCTGCGGCACGAGCCACGCCGCGACCATGCCCGCACCCTCGACCGTGAAGTGCACACCATCGTCGCGAATGCGCACGCCCCGGAGATACTCCGCGAACCTGCCGCCGGGAGAGACGTAGCGATTCAGATCGATCAACTCGTACGCGCTGGGGTGCGCGACGACGTAGTCACGGAGCAGCGCGTTCACGCGGTCGACACGCCACGGCTCGTACTCGGGAAAGCTCTCCGATCCTCCGACGAGCTCGGGACGAGAGAAGAACGGCGTGGTCAGCACCACGATGTTCGCACCCTGCGACGCGAGCAATCGGGTCGCCTCGCCGAGCTCCGACAAGAAGTAGCGGTCGAATCCCACCGAGCCGGGGCTGTACTGCCGGCCGTCGATCTCTCGGTCGAGCAGGTCCCACGCGCCGGTGAGCAGCACGACCACGTTGGGCTGGAACTCCACGATCCTGTTGACCCAGCGTTGGTTCCAGTCGTCGCATTCGAGCTGCTGGTCGATGAGCTCACCGCCGACGCGGATCATGCCGCCGCGGAGCATGCCGCACCCGAACGTGCCGCCGTTCCTGAACTCGACGCTCCCGTTGCTCGCGGCCGCGACGTTCCCCAGACCGATGCCGAGCGTGACCGCTACGGAATCCCCGACCAGGAGCACACGGGAAGCTGTGGGCGCGGTGGGCACCACGCTGCTCTCCGGAGTGGGGGCGCGCCGAGGGGCCTGGCGCTCGACCGAGCCCCGGGCGACGTTCGCCACCGACGTCTCGCCGCCGGTGGTCGACAGGACCAAGGCCACGACGAGTGCACCCGCGACCGCCGGTATCACGAGCGCCGGCCGCGGGATCCGGAGCGTCCCCCGACGGATCGGTCGCTCGACCAGGTAGTACGAGAGGTCGGCGAGAACGAACGTAGTCGCGAGGCGCAGGAAGAGGAGGGCGTTCCCCTCGACTCCGGTGCGGGCAGTGGTGAGCGTGAGGTAGACGGGCCAGTGCCAGAGGTACAGCCCGTAGGAGATCATCCCGATCCAACGGAGAGGGAACCACGACAGCGCCAAACCGATGGTCCCCCGGTCGGGCTGCGTCACCGACACGATGACGGCGACGACGGCGAGCGCGGCGAGGAGGAAGCCGCCGCGATAGAGCCCGTCGGTACGCTCCGACATGTGCGACCACAACCACAACGTGTACACGGCACCGACGAGCGCGGCAGCCCGGAGCACGAGCCGCGCCGCACGCGACCTGATCGGACCGTGGAGGTACACGAGGATCGCCGCGATCGCGCCGAGAAGCAGTGACTGCGCGCGGGTGTCGGTTCCGTAATAGACACGCGAAGGGTCGTGCCCCGGCGCGTAGAGCAGCCCCATGAGCACCGCCGACCCGACGAGCATCGCAAGCGAAGCCGCGAGCAGGACGCGCAGCGAGCGCCCCACCGCGAGAACACCGGCGACGATCAGCGGCCAGATCAGGTAGAACTGCTCCTCGATCGCGAGCGACCACATGTGCCGGAACGGTGACGGCTGCGTGAAGTGCTCGAAGTACGAATCGCCGGAGAACACGAACTTCCAGTTCGCGACGTAGCCGATCGTCGCGAAGCCGTCAGAGCGGATGCGCGCAACCTCTCCCGGCGCCGCGAACACAGCCGCGTAGACAAGGATCCCGACGATCACGAGCCCGAGCGCGGGGAGAAGGCGTCGAGCTCGACGCGCCCAGAACGCGGCCAGATCGATTCGCGGTCGCGAACTCCACTCAGTAACCAGCAGCGTCGTGATGAGGAAGCCGCTCAGCACGAAGAAGGCGTCGACTCCGAGATAGCCGCCGATCATCCAGGATTGCCCGGCGTGGTAGAGCAGCACTGAGCCCACCGCGAACGCACGGATCCCGTCGAGCGCGGGCTGGTAGCTGAACTGTGACGCGGGACGGTGTGACGACTCGCTCGCCGGAGACCGCGCCGATTCCGCGTCGACCTCAGGCGAAGTCGGTGGTGACTCCGCGACGCGGGCCGTCTCGTGCAGGGTTCGAGCCAGCTCCGTTCCCCCAGTGGCAGCTCGCGTGCGGGGCCGTTACAGGATATGCGACACCACAGACCCGCGTGACGGTCGGCACAATCCGGCGAGAGGCCACTGGTAGCGTGCGCGGCGATGGCCGCCCGCAACCGTCGCTTCTTCGCACGGATGGGTCTCGTCACAGCGGGGGCGGCCATCTGGCGCGTGTGGTACGCGGCCGCGATCGTGGATCCCCGCGTGCGCGACGTGCGCCTGAGCGACCAGGTCTTCTACACGGTGCAGGCGAACCTGCTCGCCCACGGTCACGGATTCTCCAACCCGTTTGCCTTCATCTTCTTCGACCGCGAGATCCCGACCGCGCTCCACCCACCGCTCTACTCGCTCGTGTTGGCGCTCCCGGCCCGGCTCGGGATCACCAGCGAGCTCTCCTATCGCGTCATCACCGCGCTCCTCGGGGCGGTCGTCGTGTTCCTCGTGGGCATGCTCGGCCGCCAGCTCGGGGGCGACCGCGTCGGCATCGTCGCCGCGATCCTCGCCGCCGCGTACCCTCCGCTCTGGACCAACGACGCGGTCATCGGGTTGGAGACGCTCTACTGCCTCCTCGTGGTGCTCGCGTTGATGGCCGCGTACCGGTTCTGGGACTCACCCGGGATCAAGCCGGCCGCGGCGATGGCCGTCCCTCTCTCCCTCGCGGTGCTCACGCGCTCGGAGGGACTGGTCCTGTTCGTGCTGCTCGGGGGGTCGACGGTGCTGCTCGCGCGCGGTATCGACTGGAAGCGCAAGCTGCAACTGCTCGGCGTGGTGGCCGGGATCGGTGTCGTCATCACCGCGCCGTGGGTGGTTCGGAACCTCGTGACGTTCGAGGAACCCACCACGCTCGGAACTGGCTTCGGCGGCGTCCTCGCGTACGGCAACTGCGACACGACCTATTACGGCGAGAAGTTGGGGTACTGGGACGACAGCTGCAGCTTCGGCGACTATCCCCGGAACCTCGAGGAGAGCGTGGTCGACGCGCGCGCACGCGACCAAGGGCTCACGTACATTCGGAATAACCTCGACCGCGTGCCGGTGGTAATGCTCGCAAGAATTGGCCGCATCTGGAACGTGTTTCAACCGGTCCAGGATGTCCATCTGAACGATGCGTTCGAACGACGCGGCCTGGTCGAATCGTGGGCGGTGCTCCTCGCCTACTACCTCTTGATCCCATTCGCGATCGGCGGGCTCTTCGTGATGCGGCACCGGCACCTTCCGATCTTTCCGATGCTCGCGATCGCCGCCGCGGTCACGATCACCGTCGTGGTGGGATTTCCGGTCACGCGTTATCGCGCGCCGTTCGACCTCGTGATACCGGTCCTCGCCGCGTTCTCGCTCGACGCGCTCTGGCGCCGTTACCGCGCGGCGAGATCCGCCTCGAGCGCGCCGCTTGTCGACGACGCCTGTTCCACTCCCCGCTCGGTCGAGCACGTGGCTCCATGACTGCCGAGCCGTCGACCGCCCAAAGCTCGACCATTGGTGCGCCGACGACGCCGCGGCGCACGACCTCCACGCGCGACCCCGTGAGGTTCTTCGCCCGACGGCTCGGCGTCATCACGGTGTTCGCGTTCGCGGTGCGCGTGGCCAACGTCTTGTGGTGGCGACCGACTACCGATATCCACAGCTACCACAACGGCTATTACCTCTGGGGCGACGCGTACTACTACCACTGGCAAGCAAACGCGCTGGCCAAGGGCTATTGGTTCGTCGACCCGTTCCGCTTCTCGATCTTCGGCTCCACCCACCGGCCGAGCAGTGTGCACCCGCCGCTCTACACGATCTACCTCTCGATGTGGTCGTGGCTCGGGCTCGACACGGTCACCTGGCACCGTCTTGCATCGTGCGTGCTCGGCGCGGCTGCGGTACTCGTGATCGGCATCGTCGGGTACCGAATCGCGGGCACCGCCGTCGGTCTCCTCGCCGCCGGCATCGCCGCCGTGTATCCGCAGCTCTGGATCAACGACGGCATGCTGCTCTCCGAGCCGATGGCGGTGCTCACTGCCGCGGTTGTGATCCTCGTGGCGTACGAGTTCTGGCGCCGGCCGAGCATGCGATGGGCGGTGCTCCTGGGTCTGGCGTGCGCGCTCGCGACTGCGAGTCGGTCCGAGCTCAGTCTCCTGTTCCCACTGCTCGTGATTCCTCTGGCGCTCCTCGCGAAGGGCCCGGATCGCAAGCGACGGCTGCAAATGGCGGGAGCCGCGTGCGTCGCGGGAGGGCTCCTCCTCCTGCCCTGGGTCACGTTCAACCTGCTCCGGTTCGAGGAGTTCTCCACCATGAACACCGGGTTCGGGGCCGCGCTCTCCGCCGCGAGCTGCGACGAGACGTACTACGGGGATCGCATCGGCTACTACGCCGACTGTTTCCAGGGCCCGTGGCCACCGCCCTCGTACGACGAGTCCGAGAGCGACGCGGTGGCGCGCAAGGACGCGATGAAGTACATCAAGGCACACCTCGGGCGACTGCCCGTGGTGGCCGCGGCGCGCGTCGGTCGCCTGTGGGATCTCTACATGCCCGGCGACACCACGAGACTCGACTACGCGCTCGAGGGACGGGGCCGTGCCGCGTCGTGGATCGGGCTCTTCTCCTATTACCTGCTCGCACCCTTCGCGGTGGTCGGCCTGGTCGTACTGCGACGACGACGAGTGCCCCTCCTGCCGCTCATGGCGTTCATCGTCATCGCAACGATCGCGGCGGCGCTCTTCTTCGGAAACACGAGGTACCGCGCGCCCGCTGAGGTCTCCGTGGTCCTCGCGGCCGCCACCGGGATGGTCGCGGCCTGGCACCGGCTCGCCGACCGGCGTTCGGACCCGGTCGCTTCCGCCTGACCAACAACCTCGTGCACACCGTCGACACCGCGCCTTCCACGATGCCCGCGCCGGCGCGGCGCCGCTTCGCCCTCGCGCTGACCGGGGTGGGGCTCGCCGCGCTCGTGATCCGGGTCACCTGGGTGCTCGTCGCCCGGCGCAACTTTGTGCTGAAGGGCGACGACTTCTACTACCACTGGCAGGCGAACGCGTTGGCCGACGGGCTCGGTTTCGTCAATCCGCTCACGTGGAAGGCGCTCGACCGGCTCGACCCCAGTGCCGCACACCCCCCGCTCTACACCCTCTACCTCGCGGCGGTGTCGTGGTTCGGGGGCACGAGCGCGCTGACCCACCGGTTGGCGTCGTGCGTGCTCGGCGCGGGGGGCGTGGTGGTCATCGGCCTCGTCGCCCGCCGCATTGCCGGCGACCGGGCAGCCCTCATCAGCGCGGGTGTCGCGGCCGTGTACCCCATGCTCTGGATCAACGACGGCATGCTCGTGTCGGAGTCGATGTACGTGCTCGTCGTCGCGGCGATCCTGCTTGCCGCGTACCGGCTCTGGGAGTCGCGCTCGGTACTCGACGCGGTCCTGCTCGGGGGCGCGATCGGCCTGGGCGCGCTCACCCGACCCGAGGCCATCATGCTCGTGCCCCTCATGGGGCTGCCGCTCCTGCTCGCGCGCGACCGCGACGTTCGCTCGCGGCTCACCGTCGTGGTGGTGGTCGGAGCCGCGTGCCTGCTCGTCATCCTCCCCTGGTGGGCGCGCAACCTCGCGACCTTCGAGGAGCCGGTGTTCCTCGCAACCGGTCACGGAAGCGTGCTCCAGATCGCGAACTGCGACAGCACCTACTCCGGTCAGTTGCTCGGGTACTGGGACATCCGGTGCTTGACCGCGTCGCGCCCGCCGGAGAACGCGGAGCAGCAACGGCTCCTCGAGAGCACCAAATTTCCGGGGATCGCCTACCTCCTCCTCCAAGACCCACGCGACGAGTCGATCCCCGACGTCAAGGCCCGCAACCACGCGTTCGACTACATCGGTGACCACCTCACGCGCGCGCCACTGGTCGCGGCAGCGCGCGTCGGTCGCGTCTGGGGCGTCTTCCGAGTGGAGCAAGGAGTGGACCTCGATGTGTTTTTCGAGCGTCGAGGCGAGTGGCCGTCCTGGCTCGGGACCGGCATGTACTACGTACTCGTCCCGCTGTCGATCTACGCGCTCGTGGTCATGCGTCGGCGCCGGCTCCCGATCTCCCCGATGATCGCCATCGCGATCATGGTGACGGTGACCGCGGCGATCTCGATCGGCATCACCCGCTACCGGGTGGGTGGGGATGTGGCGCTCGCCGTCCTCGGTGGCATCGGGATCGACGCGCTCTGGCGACGGGTTCGCGACGAACGCGCGGGCTCGCGCGCCGAGCATGAACCGGAGCTCGCCGCGCCGTGACGACGGTCGTCGACGAACCGGTCGTCGCTCGATCCGCCGATCCGATCACGGTCGGTCGGGTCGCGCGCGAAACCGCGGTCGCGCTCGCGGTCGCGCTCGCGGCCGCCATCGTCGTCACCTGGCCACTCGCCACGAAGTTGGGTCACATCGCGCACGACCCGTTCGACCCGCGCTTCCAGGCGTGGACCATCGACTGGGTGCAGCACAAGTTGGGCTCGCCGGGTTCGCTGTTCAACGCCAATATCTTCGCCCCCGAACCCAACACGCTCGCCTATTCCGACTCGCTGCTCGGGATCGCGATACCGCTCCTTCCGCTCCGATGGCTGGGCGTGTCGCCGATCGGGCAGCTCAACATCGCATTGCTGCTCGGCTTCGCCACATCGGCCGCATCCGGCTACCTCTTCGGACGCGTCGCGACGCGATCAGTTGCCGTCGGCGCCGTCACCGGTGCCGCGTTCGCGTTCGGGCCGTTCGGGACGCTGTCGAGTGGCGCGCTGCACGCAACCGCGCACGCCGGCGTGGGCGTCGCGGCGGCCGCGGCGTGGTGGCTCGCCGACCGCTCCGAGGCGGGACGGCCGGTCGTGGCACCCGCCGTCCTCATGGCCGCCGCGATCGCATGGCAGGCGTCGGTCTCGTTCTATCCGGGTGCGTACGCGTTCGGCGCCGCCGCGATCGTGCTCCTCATCCGGTGCCGATCGCTCCGCGAGCGCGGCGTCGTCGCGGCGCTCACCGCCACCGGTGTCGCGCTCGTATGCACGCTCGCGCTCGCGATCCCGTACTTCCAGGTGCACAACGACCAGCCGACCTTCGCTCGGAAGCTGTCCGACCTCCCCGCGCTCAGCGCCGACTTCGGGGCCACCGACCCACGCCTCACCGTGTGGGGATCGCTCCTCGGCAAGGGCGACGACTGGCCTGTGTACGGCGAGCCCGCGTTCCCGGGAGCGGTGCTGCTCGTGCTCGCCCCGATCGGGGCGGTCGCCGGCTGGCGACGGCAGCGTCGCGTTGTCGTCGCCGGGGGCGCGCTCGTCGCGGCCGGCGCGCTGCTCGGGCTCGGTGCCGGTCCCAGCGGCTGGCGCCAGTACCTCCCGTACCGGCTCTTGTTCGAGTACGTGCCCGGATGGGAGGCGCTGCGCGCGACCGGACGCGCGTGGGTCGTCGGCCTGCTCGGCGTCGGTGTCCTCGCCGGTCTCGGCGCAGTGGCCGTCGGCCGATGGATCGCGAAGCGTTCCGGATGGGACGCACGCCGAACCGTCGCTCTCGTCGCGACGATCGCCGCGTTGGGTGTGCTCGTCGAGGGCTACGCACCGTGGACGGATCGGCCCGACGTGCGGGTAGCGGCAGTAGACGAAGCGCTCGCGGCGCGGCGTGAGCCCGGCGGTGTCCTCTACCTGCCGGCGATCGAGCCTGGCCGCACCGCGGGCGCCCTCAGTGGGTTCGCGCAGGCGGAGAACGTGTACGGAACCACCGCGCACCACCGCCGCACGCCGAACGGGTACTCGGGGTTCTTCCCGCCGTCGTGGAGGACGCTGTCCGCGCAGATGCGCACGTTTCCCGACACCGCCGCGCTCGACCGGCTGCGTGAACTCGACGTGCGCTTCGTCGTCGTGCGAGGTTGGGCCCGGGGTGGGCAATGGGGCGCGCTCCTCGACCCGCAGCAGGCCCGACCGCTCCGCTTCATCGGCCGCTACGGGGATGATCTCCTGTACGCGATCCCTGCGGTCGCGGGCGGAGGCTGAGATGACTACCGCGACCGGCGCGCCGCCGATCGAGTCGAGGCCCGGCACGATCGCCGCCCGGGCATTCGGCGTGATCGCGATCGGCGGCGTGGCGCTGTTCGGCCTCGTCTCGCTCGCGTTCGTCGTCCGCGGGCGCTTGAATGCCGACGAGGGTTGGTACCTCTACGCGGGCCGGTTGGTGTGGCGGGGCGAGATTCCGTTCCGCGATTTCTCGTTCACCCAGATGCCGCTGGTCCCCTACGTGTACGGGCTCTTCCAACTTCCGGAGCCCAGCCTGTACGTGGGCCGTCTCGTCTCGTTCGCCTTCGCCACGACGGCGGTCGCCCTGAGCGTGCGGGTGGCGTGGCGCGAGGCTGGCCGCGCCTCGGCCGCAGCAGTTGCGGTGCTGTGCCTCGCGTTCCCGACCGGGATCTACAACCTCACGCTCACCAAGACGTACGCGCTCGTGGCGTTCTTGCTGGCCGCGATACTCGCGGCGCTCACTTCACCGGGGCGACGAACCTTCACGTTCCCCGTCGCGACCGCGGCGGCAACCGGGCTCGCGCTCACGCGGACGTCTGGCATCCCGCTCGCGTGCTTCGTCGTCGCGTATGCGATCTGGCGCGCGCCCGATCGTGTGACGCGATGGCGCGCCGCGATCGTCCCCGCGATCGGGGCGATCTTCGCGGGCACGCTCGTGTTGCTCGACCCGAGCGCGGCACGCTTCGGCCTCAGCACGTTCCATCAACTGCTGTGGCACCACGCGTCGACGCGCACGCGCATCGACACCATCCTCACCGACCGCATTCCGGAGTGGGCAAGCCACTACTGGGGCTATCTCCTGCTGACCGCGGTCGCGCTGCTCGCCGTCGCTCTGTCATCAGACGTGCGTCGATACGTGCGTGAGAAACCGGTCTATCTCATGATGACCGTCGGGCTCATTCTGTACCTCGGCGTACAGCTCGTCGCCGGTCAATGGGCACCGATCGAGTACGTGGCGCCGGTCGTTCCCGTCGTCGCCGCGATGGCGACGGTGCTCGTGTTCCGGTGGTGCTTCGGACCGTCGGGCACCCGTCCGGCATTTCGCCTGGCACCGCTCGTGGTCGGGGGTGCCGTGCTCGCGCTCGCGGTGCTCACGATCTTTCATCCGAGCGCACGCGGGTACCTCGTCGACGACGCGACGCCCGGGACGATCGCAGCCGCGGATCGGGTTGCCGACTACGTGAGCGCACACACGGACCCGTCCGACGAGGTGCTCGCACTCTGGGGCCAGCCGCAGACGCTTGCCGCCGACCGCGACCTGGTGCACGACGCGACGTTCGGCATCTTCTCGTACGAAGATCTGAACACGCGGCACGCGAAGGAGCTGCACTACGTCAACCAGCGACGGCTCGTGGATCTGCTCGAGTCGGGCACGCCCGCGGCGGTCGTGCTCACCGACCTCGATCGCATGTTGTTCGACTTCCGCGGCTCACTGTCGCATCGCCGTACCGATCCGGACACGATTCCGAGCGCGCTCGCACGCCACTATCGGAAGGTGTACTCCGACACGGGCTGGGGAACCGACGGGCCGATCGGTGTCGACGTGTACCTGCGCAACGACCGCACGCCCTGAGGAACCTCGTCGGGCGGGCAGGTCACTCGGGTTCGGCGTCGACGCGTCGCGCGACCACGAACATCTGCTCACCCAACACGCGCCACGCGAGCGGCACGCGCATGTAGAGCCGAACGAGCGCCAGGCTGTGTGGCAGCCGGGTGTGCTTGATCGTGTACGGCAAGAACCGCGGGACGACCATCTCGGCGCGGAACCCGCTGATCGCCAACGCTTCGACCAAGCTGTAATGCGTGAGGGCGAGGTGGTGATCGAAGTAGTCCCAGTACCGTCCCGGCAGGTAGCGAATGTTCGGCATCACCACGAGGAGCCGACCGCCGTCGCGCACGATCCGGTGGCACTCGTCGAGCGTGGCGAGCAGCTCCGCCTTGTTCGGAAGGTGCTCGAAGAAGTTCGACGTGAACACGACGTCGACCGAACCCGTGACGATCTCGGGCATGGAGTTGCTGTTCGCGACCACTGCTTTGCCCTCGTCGAGATAGTGCTCGAGGTCGGGGTTGAGATCGACGGCGATCTTCTCGCCGCACCGAATCGCGTTGATGAACTCACACGAACCGGCTCCGAGGTCGACGACGGTCTCCGTGGGAGCGATGAACTGCTGGAAGTAGCTCTCGCAGAAGACCTTCCACATGCTCTGCTTGAAGGCGAGCTCCTCTGGCGTGAAGCGTTCGCCGTAGAGGCGCGAGAGCTGTTCGCCACTCAGGCCGTGCTCGTCGGGCATCGCCCGAGGCTAGCGGTCGCGTCTCGCGGCGACTTCGACATGAGTCGGGCAAGGTGGAAGGTACGCTCGGCGGCCATGACGCGTCCCGAACCGGCGGAGACGAGCACCGACAACCAGCTCAACACGGAGCTGCTCGACGCCGAGCTGCCCAGCCCCCGGTTCGTCGACACGCAGTACCTGCACTGGCTCTACGACGAGAGCCCGTACGGACCCGCTTCGCAGGCCAATGCCGACGACGACGGTGTGCGCGCCGCGCACTACGCGATGATCCCGCAGCGCTACCGCGGGCCCGACGGCGTCGTACCGGCGGGCTTCTCGCTCAACGCGGTGGTGCGCACCGGGGCACAGCGCCAGGGGTGGTTCCGCAAGCTCGCGCCCATCGTGTACGAGGGCGCGCAGGAGTACGGCTGGCGATTCGCAACCGGGGTCTGCAACGAGAAGTCGATCGGCACGGTGGTCAAGTACCTGGAGTGGAAGACCCCGGGTCCGCTGCCGGTCACGCTGTGCCCGCCGTGGCCAACGCGCGTACGGGCTGCGAGCCGCGCCGTCGACCGCGCGTTCCTCGACGACGCGGCGTTCGAGCGGCTCACCGCCGGCCTCGACGACTCACCGGTCGCCTCGTGGACCAACTCCTACACGCCCGAGTACCTCCGATGGCGGCTGACGTGCCCGCACAGCTCGTACGCCCTGCACTGGACCGACGAGCTCGTCGGCGTGAGCACCTCCGACCGGCGCTTCGGCGTGCGCGCGGCGGTGATCCTCAAGCTGCTGCCGCGCGACGGCCGTGCGGGACCGCTCCGAGCGCACGCGATCGTGAACGCGGCGTGCCGCCACCATCGCGCGCCGTACGCGGTGTACGGCGGTTTCAACGCCCACGTCGAAGTGCGGGGTGTGCAGCCACCACGCAGGCTCCAACCGTCTCCCCTCCATCTCATCCTCAAGTCACTCTCCGACGACATCGACCAGGACGCGTTCGCGGTCGACACGTTCGAGTTCCTCGACATGGACGCCTACTAGTGGGTACCACGCTCCCCGACGTCACGTTCACGCTCGATCTCGAAGATCATCGGCCGTCGGATGCCGCCGAGGTGCGCTTTCCGCACATCACGCGGCGGGTACTCGACTTCCTCGACACCCGCGGCGTGCGCGGCACGTTCTTCGTGGTCGGCGAAATCGCCGAACAGCACCCCGAGCTCGTGCGTGACGTCGCGGCACGCGGCCATGAGCTCGCGCTTCACGGCTGGCGACACGTGCCGCTCACGGAGCTCGACAACGCCGAGTTCCGTTCGGGAGCCGCGCGCGGCAAGGCGCTGCTCCAGGAGCTGGGGGGCCGACCGGTCACAGGGTTCCGGGCGCCGGTCTTCTCGCTGGTGCCGGAGTCGCGCTGGGCAGTCGACGTGCTCGCCGACCTCGGCTTCACCTACTCCTCGAGCGTGCTGCCGGCGAAGAGTCCGCTGTTCGGCGACCCGACGTTGCCGGTCACACCGTTCACCTGGCCGAACGGGGTCGTCGAGCTGCCCTGCCCGGTCGCGCGCATCGGGCCGATCGGCCTCCCCTACCTCGGTGGTGTCTATTTGCGCGCCATCCCGACGATGGCCTCGCGCGCGGTGGCCGCCACCTTCGGGCGCGGCCACGCGCTCTGGGTGTACTGCCATCCGTACGACTTCGACCCCGCAGAGCCGTACTGGGTGGTGCCCGAGGCCGGGCGATTCGGGAGCCGGCTGCTCTGGTACAACCGCAAGCGCATGTTCGCGAAGGTCGACGCGGTGCTGCGCGGGCGCGCCGCGCTCCCCTTCGGCGAACGCATCGCGACCCTCGACGCACTCCCCATGGCGGGACGCAGATGAACGACTACTCGCAGCTCGACATGCTCCACCGCCTCCCGCCGGCAACGCTCGTCGACCGGTTCGAGTACCTGCGCGAGCTCACAGCCCGCCGGCGGGTCGTGCACGTGGGATTCGCCGACGCGGGCTTCCAGATCCTCAACGAGGAATCGGGCGCATGGCTGCACGCGCACCTTGCAGCGACGGCACGCGAGCTCGTCGGCCTCGACGTCGACGATGCCGGCGTCGCTCGCGCGGTCGCGGAGGGATACGACGCCCGCGTCGTCGACTGCTGCGACGTCGACGCGGTGCGCGGGCTGGCGCTCGAGCCTGCCGAGGTCGTCGTGGCAGGTGAGGTGATCGAGCACCTCGACGACATCGGTTCGTTCCTCGACGCCCTGCACATGCTCGTTGCCGCTGACGGGATCATCGCGATCACCACGCCGAACGCGGCCGGTCTCGTGAACACGTTCGCGTCGCTCGCGAACTACGAGGTGAACCATCCCGACCACGTCACGATGTTCACGTGTCACACGCTCGACGCGATGCTGCGGCGGCACCGGTGGGATCCGGTCGAGCACCGGGTGTTCGTCCAGCAGGTGAAGACCAGAGCCGGCGGCAGCGCGAGATCGGCGGCCCTCACCACTGCGGCACGCGCCCTGCTCGGCCTCGAGCGCCTCCTCGCGCGCGCCGGCCGCCCCTACACCGCCGACGGCCTCATCGTGCTCGCCCGCCCCGCGAGCTGATCTGAAGCGATTATTTGGCCGCGCCTTCGCTGATTGAAACAGAAATCGGGGGAACGTCACGCGGGTCAGTTCCCACCGGGACGAAGCCACGAGCGGGGTACATGTGACCGACTACGGTTTTGAGGTCTTTGTCGTAGACTGTCTCAGGCTTGTCCTGGGGAGCAAGTTCTCCCGGCGGCTCTAAACCTTCCTGCGGCATAACCTCATCACGGGCGACGTAGCCAACGATGTCGCCCCGCCGGTCGAGTGCCGGGATGTAGTCCGGTACTTGCGTGCGGTCGATGCTGCCGTCGGAACGAAATGCGGCCTCCGGTACTCGCCCGACCGTTGGGGCATCGTCGGACGCCATCGCGGCCACGCCGAAAAACGCGGCGGAGATCGTTCCTATGGCGACGAGCGACACCAGGGCAACCCTCTTTCCCGCATTCAACGTCATCGTATGCTCCCTACTCGTCTTCAGTAGTTCTGACCCCCGAGACAACCCACAACTTGTCGGCCTGACCGAACCCGAGAGGGATCTCGACGTCGGGCTGCCACAGATCCCACTGCGCCAACTCGCCCGGCGCGTAGCTCGTGCGTTGACACGGATCCGGCGCCACGAACAACGGCCGGAGCTCCGCGACCCGGTCGCGCAAGATCGTGATGCCACGCGTCCAGCCGATCCGCTCCGCGATCACCGTCGCCGGCATCGACGGGAACTCGGCCAACAGCTCACGGATCCGCCATTCGACCGCGTCGACCGCCGATCCCGGCGACTCGCGTTCATACCGAGGCGGCTCATCGGACCGCAGCGCCTCGCGCACCGTGTTGCGCGCGACCTTCAGTCGGCGCGCGATCGCCTTGATACCCAACCCCTCCCCACGATGAAGCCGACGGATCTCGGCCCAACTCTCCACATCGATCACGCCCTTCCTCCCCAGCTCGCGATCGAGCCAGGTTTCGAGTTCCAACACTCCAAGTGGTGGACCCGACCACAATGGGGTCAGTTTTCGACCGGTGATAGGATAGGGGGTCAGTTTTCAGCCGGTGGCGACACCGTCAAGGAACTTCCTCGGTTCCCGAGCACGGAGCCCCGCACGGTCACGTGCCTCGACTGGTACGAGACCTCGATCGCGGTCCTCCCTCGCGGCCCAAGAGTGGGACAATCAGTTCTCGCCGAGTCGTTCCTCGACCTGTTGGCGCAACAGCGCGTGCTCTTCTGCCAGCGCGCGGGTGCGGTCCTCGAGGCGCGACAGCTCCCAGGAGAAATGGAGGACGAGGATCAACAGGAAGCTCATCGCCAGCAGCATGAAGGTGGCCGGCGGGTACCCGATCCCGAGGAGGTCGGAGACATCCTCGAGCAGGCCGGGAAAGACCGCGAGCACCGCCAGCGCGAGACCGATCGAGAACCAGAGCACCGAGTACTTGGCGCGTAGCTGCCGGCTGCGTACGAGGTGCACGATGAACACGATCACGCCCGCCGCGAGCACGATGATGAGGATGTGCGCTTCGGTGCTCATCGCCGCGAGCGTCGGCATCATTGCTCTCCCCCGCGGTCAGCGGTGCGCCGGGCGCGCTGGCCGCGGCTCGTCGTCGACACGACGAGCACCACGATGAGGCGCACGTAGTAGTACACGAGCTTGATCCGTCGCGTCGACGGTGCTCCGCCCGTGCGGCCCCGCATGTTCACGGCCACCTCCTCCACCCGGAACCCGGTGTTGCAGGCGAGCACGAGCGCCTCCACCGAGTCCATGTACTCCACCGGGTATGTGTCAGCGAAGTAGTCGATCACCGGCCGGGAGAACGCCCGGAACCCCGAGCTGGTGTCGGTGAACCGCTGACGCACGAGCACGCGCACCAGCCATTGCAGGAACTGCATCGCCCGGCGCCGCACCCGGCTCACGCCGTAGGTGACCGCGCCGCCCTCGGCGAAGCGGCTCCCGATCACCATGTCGGCGCCGGCGTCGAGCCGGTCGAGCAGCAGCCGCACCGCGAGCGGGTCGTGCTGGCCGTCGGCGTCGAACTGCACCGCGCGCTCGTAGCCATGCCGCTGCGCGAACGCGAAACCGGTGCGCAGCGCGCCGCCGATCCCGAGGTTGAACGGGAGCACTGCCACGAACACGCCGGCATCGCGCGCGACGTCGGCGGTGCGGTCGGTGGAGCCGTCGCTCACGACGAGCACGTCGTGCTCCGGAGTCTGCTCCGCGAGCTCCTTGAGGACGGCGGGAAGCGATTCCTCTTCGTTGTACGCGGGGATGATCACGAGCGTGCGCGCAGTCGCGCGTGGGCCGATCATGACACCTTCGCAGGCTCGCGTCGGAACCGCGACAACAGCGAACGGTCCTTCAAGCGCAGGAAGGGTCGCTCGATCAACACGTAGCTCACCGACGCCGCCGCGATCGACGCGACGAACGTGAGCGTGAACACGGTGGGAAGGCTGCCGTAGAAGGCGCCGTTGCCGTCGGGTGCGAGCCAGTCCTGGATGTTGGTGAGCAACGCGAGGTGGAAGAGGTAGAAGCCCAGCGACACCGAGCCGAGGTACACGAGCACACGGTGAGAAAGGACCCGCCGAGCGCGGCCCCGTGTCTGGTCGCCGAACATCGCCGGCGCGAGCAAGAAGAATGCGAACACGCCGAACAGGAACCAGCGGAACCAGTACTCGGCGCCGTACTCACCCGGATCGAGCGGCGCCCGGAAGCTGCAGCTCGCCAGGCCGGCAACGGCCGCGGCGACCCACGAGACCACGGGGTGGTCACCGAGGAATTGGAGGAAGCGGGGCACGCGACCGGCGTCGTGCTCCCACGCGCTGAACGTGGCCATCGCCATGCCGATGGCGAAGAAGTCGACCCAGTTCGGCGGCCAGATCGTCGCAACGCGCTCCCACGACGGGTGCGCGGTGAGGAAGTAGAGCCGGAACAGTTGGCCCACGAGGTAGAGACCGAGCGCGACGAGCAGCGCGTGCCGCACCTGCAGCGCCTTCGCCTTGCCCGCGCCGAGCCGGATGAGCCACAACCCCAGCAGCGGGAGCATCAGGTAGAAGACGAACTCGGCGGTGAGGCTCCACGCCTGTGGGATCGCGTAGTCACCTTCGTGGCCGGGCCCGCCCCCCAGCGCGACGTTCTGGCTCGCGAACGGGTACAGCAGGAAGTAATAGAGGAACGCGTTCTTCGCGCTGCCGAGGAGCTGGCCGAGCAGCACGACGCACGCCGTCAGCGCGAACCAGTAGCCGGGGATGACGCGGAGCACGCGCCGCCGGAGATAGGTGCGGATGCGCAGCGGCGGCTTGGAGTCGAGTTGGCGCGCGACGAACGGCCGGAACAGGAGGAAGCCCGAGATCACGAAGAACACGGCGACGCCCACGTCCATGCGCTCGAGGATCGCCTGGAGCCAGCCCGGGAGGTTCGCCTCCACCCACGGCCGGGTGGCGAAGGCCGCGTGTACGAGCAGCACCATCGTCATGCCGAAGAAGCGGAAGGCATCGAAGCACGGGAAGTGGAGCGTCTTGCCCGACTCGAAGCCGGCGGCGCCGATCTCCGGCGACGATGCCGCAGGAGAGGTCATGTCACTCCCTCGGGGCGGGTTCCTCGGCGTCGTGCGCGACCTCTTCGTGATACTCCTCTTCGACGTTCACCGACCAGACGTCGTGGTTGGCACCGAAGATGTTCTCGACCGAGAGCATCGCGGTGAACATCGAGTGGTCCTGGTTGTTGTACCGGTGCATGCCGTTGCGGCCGACCGGATACACGTTGGGCGCGTGCTCGTGGAGCCACGCCGCGAGCGTGGCGACGTTCTCCTTGTAGTGCGCGTCGTAGAACGGGTACGCCTTCGGCATGCGCACGACGTAGCCCGACTCAACGTGTGACGCCGGCACGAGACCGATCTGCTCGAGCTCGCGCTTACCGTTGGCGATGAGGTCCTCGTCGGCCATCGTCCACCACTCGTCACCCTCGTCGACGAAGAGCTCGAGGCCGAGGCACGTGCGGCCGTCCTTCACCAGGTACGGCGACCACCGCCCGAAGTTCTGGATGCGCCCGACCTTCACGCTCGCGTCGTTGATGTAGATCCAGTTGTCGGGAAAGCCGTCTTCCTCGGGCACCACGAGCGCAACGGTGATGAAGTCGCGGTAGCGCAGCGAGTCGGCAGCGACGACGATCTCGGACGGCACCGGCGGGTCCATCGCCCGCAGCAGCGCGCCGATCGGCATCGACGAGATCACGTGGGTGCACTCGTAGCGGTTGGACACGCCGTCGCTGACCGCGGTGACCGCGGTGGCGCGGCCGTTCTCGTGCTCGATCTTGGTGACCTTCGAGTCGAAGACGACCTTCGTGCCCTTGGCAGTGACGAGCTCGGTGCAGCGCTCCCACATCATGCCGGGGCCGTACTTCGGGTAGTTGAACTCCTCGATCAGGCTCGTGACCTGCTTGCTCTTGCTCCGCCGTTGACGGATCTTCTTCGGCGTGAGCGCCTCCTTTACCGCCCGCATGATCGACAGGTTCTTGATGCGCTGAGCGCCCCAGTCGGCCTGGATCTCGGTGCAGGGCACGCCCCACACCTTCTCGCTCTGGGTCTTGAAGAAGTGCTCGTAGAGCCGCCACCCGAAACGCGAGGCGACGAAGCCCTCGAGCGTGTTCTTGTCCTTCGGGGGATGGACGCGCACCCACAGGTACGACCCCATGCAACGCGTCGCCTCCACCGGCCCGAGGTTCTTGAGCGCGTTCATCGCGACGATCGGGTAGTCGTAATACTTGCCGCGGTAGTAGATCCGGCTGAGCCGCGGACGGCGCAGGAAGTCGTCCTTGCCGAGGATCTCGAACCAGAGATCCTCGACCGGCTTCACCTTCGTGAAGAAGCGGTGGCCGCCGATGTCGAAGCGCCAGCCGTCGCGCGTGGCGGTGCGGCTGATGCCGCCGACGACGGTGTCGGCCTCGAGCACAGTGGGTGCGACACCGCGCTTGGTGAGCATGTAGGCGGCGGTGAGCCCGGCCGGACCCGCCCCGATGATCACGATTTCGGATGTCGGTTCGGTGTGGGCCTGGGTGTCAGTCACCAGCAATGCTCCGTGGAGGCAGGGATCACGGGCCGTCCCCCTGGCCGCGCCCCGAGATTGTACGGCCCACCGGCCACGCGTCACGGGACGGAGACAGCCGATCGAGGAGCCGGTCGACGGCCACGGCCGCGAGGACGACGATGCTCACCTCCGCCGGGACACGGAAGCGCACCAAGCCATAGACGGCCGCCGCGGTGATCGTGACCACCACGAACTGCGCGACCAAAGGCGTGAGCGGGGCGCGACGGCGCAGGATCACTGCACCGCCGATCGCGAACGGGACGAGCAGCCAAAACGCCACGAACGCCATCCACGAAGCCCAGGGCTCGCGCCCTTCACCCTGGTTGTAGTCGACCATCGCGCCCGGAGCGTAGAGGCTCCAGACTCGGGCCACCCGGACCGCGACCACCGCAGGCAGCCGCTCGAGGTGATCGCCGATGAAGCGCAGACCCCGGCTCCGCAGCTGGTTCGACACGACCGACCGATCGCCCCGGCGCGTGGGGAAGCCGGCGCACTCGAGCGACCAGAGGCCGGTCCCGTCGCCGTACCACGTGCCCTCGAGATTGGCGCCGCACAGCGTCAGGCCGTCGTTAGTGGAGAACAACACCGGCTCGTCGAAACGGCTGATGTTGTACGCCAGCCACGGGCTCACGATCGCGAGCGTCGCAACCGACGCGATCGCCACCATCGCCACGCGCCGGCCGACCGTCAACGCGCGCGCAAAGAGCGCTATCGGCAACACCATGCAGGGCAGGAGGAGCAGGAGCTCGGCGCGCGTGAGCACCGCGAAGCCGCACGCGATCCCGAGGAACGCGGCGTTCGCGCCAGTGGGCACGCGGCCGAACCGGTACGCGAGGAGAATCGCGACCGCGACCGTGAGCGCGGCCAGCGTGTCCGACATCACGAGCCCGTCGTTGATCCAGAAACCCGGATACACCGCGGCGAGCGCGGCAGCGAGCAGACCGGCTCGATCGCCGGCCACGGTCCGCCCGACCAACCCGATGAGCACCACCACACCGGTCCCGAGCACGGCCATCGTGAGCCGCTGGGGGAGGAGGTGGTCGCCGCCCGGGTCGATTCGCTCCGCGACCCACGACGTGGGGGTGAGTGCCAGCGCGGCGAGCGGCGGGTGCTCGGCATTCTCCGACCCGTCTCGCGGGTCCGTGAAGCCGTCGCCCCGCGCGATCTGGTTCGCGGTGTAGTTGTAGTAGATCTGATCGCCCATGCGGGGCTCGTCGTGCTTGGCGAGCACCACGTAGCCAACCCGAAGCGCGAGCGCGCCGAGCACGACCAGCAGCAGCACACGGGCGAAGCGCATCGCGATTAGATGAGGCCGCGGTCGACCGCGTCCACCACCCACGGCACCACTTCGTCGAGCATGTCGTCGAGCGACGTGGTGGCTTCGAACCCGAGCACGTCGCGCGCCTTCTCGGTAGACGGGACGCGGCGCTGCACGTCGTACTCGAACGGTTCGTCGCACTCGTAGCGGAACGGCGTGTCACCCTTGATGCGGCGCCAGATGCGCTCCGCGAGGTCGAGCACCGTCGTGGACTGCCGGGTGGAGAGGTTGAAATCGTCGTTCAGCGCGGCGGGGTGCTCCATCGCGGTGACGATGCCGCGCGCGAGATCGCCCGCATAGGTGTAGTGACGGATCTGGTTGCCGTCGCCGAGGATGCGGAGCGGATCCTGGCCCTTCACGATCTTCTGCACCAGGTCCGGCACTACGTGGCTCATGGCCAGCTTCACGTTGCCACTCAGCACCTCCGCCTCCCCACGGGCGCGCACCTCGCCGGTCCCGACGCAGTTGAACGGGCGCACGATCGTGTACGGCAGGCCGTGCTGTTGGTGCGCGGCGCGTGCGAAGTACTCCACCGCGAGCTTCTGGAATCCGTACGACGATCCGGGGGGCGGGATCTCGAGCTCCTGGCCCTCGTACGACGGCCACGACGCGGCCGACTCGAACACCATCGACGAGCTGATGAACGTGACCTTCTGCAAACGAGTGTGGCGGTGCGCGGCGATGGCGGCGTCGCAGGTAGATGCGATGATCCGCTCGTTCGTGGCAAGGAGGTCGTAGGCGTACGCATGGAAGTAGGCGATGCCGCCGATCATCGCCGCGCCGGCGATGAGGTGGTCGGCGTCCCGCGCGAGCGCGGTGAGCACCTC
>JBBDHW010000024.1:0-3751 GCA_040880805.1 Acidimicrobiia bacterium
TCGTGGGCCCGGCCTCAGCCAGCACGACCGGGACCACGATCGACGCGACGAAGGAAGTCGGTGAGCCCAACCACGCGGGGAACTCCGGTGGGCGTTCGATCTGGTACCGCATCACGCCGGCGTCGAGCGGCACGGCAACGATCGACACCGTGGGATCGGGCTTCGACACGCTGCTCGGCGTCTACACCGGCGGCGCGGTGAACGCGCTCACGCAGATCGCCGCCAACGACGACACCACCGGCCTCGGGCTCCAGAGTCGCGTGCAGTTTTCCGCGGTTGCGAACACGACGTACCAGGTTGCGGTCGACGGCTACAACGCCGCCAGCGGGACCGTGACACTGAACTGGGTGTCCCCCTCGGGGCCCCCTCCCCCTCCCCCTCCCTCAGGAAACACCGGATGGAGTAGCCCCACCGCCCAAGCTCCCGACTCGGGCGGCGACGGCAACGGCTACCAGACCAGCCCAGGAAACGCCCTCGGAGACGACGGGTCCTTCGCGCTCGACACCAACAGTGGCACGAGCTCGAGCACCAGCTGCACGTCGTCGAGCAAGGACAAGCACCGCTTCTCTGGGTACTCCATCACCCCGCCGGCTGGCGCGACCGTGAAGGGCGTCGAGGTACAACTCCAAGCCAAGGTCGACAGCACTTCGGGCTCCCCCAAGCTCTGCATCCAGCTCTCCTGGAACGGCGGTACCAGTTGGACGTCGGCCAAGGCCACCTCCACGCTGACCAACACCGAGGCCGCCCGCGTCCTGGGGAGTGCTTCCGACACGTGGGGTCGGGCCTGGAGCGCGAGCGACCTGGGCAGCAACTTCCGAGTGCGAGTGATCGACGTCGCCTCCTCCACGGCGCGCGACTTCTCGCTCGACTGGGTCGCGGTCCGCGTCCACTACTAGTTCTTCTTGGTGGTCGAGTCTCTTGACGTTGTGACAGGTTTCATGCGGCGTGTCCGAGGCGCGCGTTGGTGATGTAGTCCTCGGCGTGGTCGATGGTGGTGAGGGCGCGTCGAAGCTCGAGGGTGCGGGTGGACGGTCTGCGGTGAGGAGCGGGGCGATCGACGAGGTACGCCGTCGCGCATCGGCCGACGACCGGTCGGTTTCGTCGTGGATCCGCCGCGCCGTCGAACAGGAGCTGCACCGCATCCAACTCACAGATCCGTCCACGGGCCGCCCCCCGGGTCGGATCGCGCCACGGGCCGTGGGGTATCAGGGCGAACTCGAGTGGCTTCAGTCACTTAACGCGGTTTGAATTCCACTGAGCGTGGGCACTAGACTGCGGCGACCACTCCACGTGGAGAAACTGCCACGGTGGGTGGGTGGGTGGAGCGACGACCGCCAGGTGTGTTTCGGTCACCGAGCAAGGCCCCTGGCGTGAGCAGTGGTGAGACCGGCCTTCCCTGACTGTTGGGCAACGGCATCTGCGGAGAAGCAGATGCCATGGGACAAGCGGGGCAATCATGGGCAAGGTCTCCAGGCGCACCTTCCACGCTCGCGCCGCGCGCGCACAGAGCCAACGTCGGGTGCGGGCGCCGTTGAGCGCGCTGATGTTCACCGTCGTGCTCGCGGTCATGGTCACACCGTTCGCGGTCGCGGGAGCGGAGACGACGACTCCCGCGTCCGATACGCCCAGCCCCCTGACGACCGACGCACCGAAGAATGACAGCGCGCTTGCGCCGACGACCACCACGGTCGCTCCCGCGCCCACGACTGCCCCGGTTGCGTCCGACGACTTCGACGGTGACGGTGTCCCCAACGCCGTCGAAGATGCCGCGCCGAACAACGGCGACGGCAACCACGACGGCATCCCCGATTCGCAGCAGGCGAACGTCGCGTCGCTCCCTGCCGCGATCGATGTCAACGGCAACGGCCTGCTCGACGACTACGTCACGCTCGTCGCACCCGACGGGACGAAGCTCGAGAACGTGACGGCGCGCATGGTGCCGACGAGCCCGGCACCTCCGGCCGACGCGCACTTCACATACGGCCTCTTCGACTACGACGTGCGCGTCGCCAACCCCGGCGACGCGGCGAACGTCACGTACATCCTTCCGGACGGTCCTGCGCCCGAGAACTTCTACGTGCTGCAGAACGGCAAGTGGTCGGACGTCACCGACCACGCGTCGATCGACGCGTCCAAGAACGAGGTGACGGTCGGTCTCCGCGACGGCGGCGTCGGCGACGCGAGCAAGACGGCCGACGGCGTCATCCACGACCCGTCCGGCCCATCGTCGAGCGTGGTGGCCGGCACGCTCACGATCAACAAGGGCGGCGACCGCACCGCTGGCACTATCGCCGGCGCCGCGGGCGCCGTCTTCAGCCTCTACACCGATAGCAACCTCACGGTTCCGGCGTCACCGGCCACCTGTGGCCCCACCGACGCGAGCGGCGTGTGCTCCGTGCAGCTCGCTCCCGGCACCTACTACGCCAAGGAGACCACCCCGCCGACCGGCTACAACTCGCTGCCGCAGCTCGCCACCGACGTGGGCGGCACCGGGTCGGGCACCAACCGCAACTACACGAACACGATCGGCCCACTCACCATCACGTCCGGCGGCACGCTCACGATTCCCAACAACAGTGGCCTGAGCGCAGACGATTACAACTACAACACGGGCAAGTACGCGAACAGCCGGGTCAACCCGACCCTGCCGGCCGTCTGTGGCCTCAGCGTCGCGCTGCTCCTCGACCTCTCCGGATCGATCGACGACACCGAGTTCTCGCAGATGAAGACCGCGGCCAAGGGCTTCGTCGACTCGCTCACCGGCACGCCATCGTCCGTGGGTGTGTATACGTTCGCCACGAGCGCACCCGCGAGCGGCAACACGAACCTCGCCGCGACCTCGGTGTCCACTGCAGCCGGTGGTACCACCGTGAAGACGAAGATCGACGGCCTGAACCAGCCGAGCGCTCCCGCTTTCTACACGAACTGGGATGCCGGGTTCCGCCAGATCCCCACGGGCTATGACCTCGTGATGATCCTCACCGACGGCAACCCGACCGTCGACGGCATCGGCAGCGTGGACACCAGCAACATCACCACGAACTTCTTCCGGATCGAGGCCGGTATCGCGTCCGCGAACAGCGTGAAGACCCTCGCCGGCGCGCACGGTAACAACACCCGAATCCTCGGCATCGGCATCGGCATCGGTGCCAACTCCGAGAAGAACCTCGCCGCAGTGTCCGGTCCCACCGCCTACAACGGCATCGTCGGGCCCGGCTCGAACGCGGCGACGGCCGACTCCTTCGTCGCCGGTTTCGACACCCTGGGCACCACGCTCGGCGAGATCGCCAAGGCGCAGTGCGCGGGGAGCGTCACCGCCACGAAGCAGATCAAGACCGGCCCCGGCGCCAACGACTGGGCCCTCGCGCCCGGCTGGCAGTTTGGGGTCTCGCCGGCGGCCGACACCAGCAATCCCGCGAATGGCCAGACCGACGCCAACGGCGCCGTGAGCTTCACCTACTCGTCCGGCTCGTGGCCGAAGACGGTCCAGGTGTTCGAGACGCTGCAGGCCGGGTACAGCATCTCCCAGCAGAGCAGCCTGAACGCGTTGTGCACGTTGAACGGCGGCAGCTTCTCTGGGGGCGCGGTCACGGACGTCAACGTTCCGGACGCCGCGCATCCAGGCGTGCAATTCCAGCTGAACCAGCTCGACACCGTGTCCTGCAACTTCCGGAATACACCGGGGGCGAACATCACGGTGAACAAGGTGTGGTCGGGTGGCGCGTCGGGTGAGCTGCCGACGGTGGATCTG